>NZ_DGMV01000036.1:0-7713 GCF_002388575.1 Marinimicrobium sp. UBA4509 | reverse complement strand
GCTCATCAGCTACAGCCCGGCTCGCAAGCGCGAGCCGTCGAGGGTCAGTAGGTGTAACGCAGGCCGAGGTAAACCTCTCGGCCAGTGGTGTTGTACTCACGCACCAGGTTCATGTCGCCCAGCGGACCGGTGGTGTACAACCGCTCGGTCTCGTTGGTCATGTTGATGCCTTCCAACGTCACCTTCAGGTCATCGGTGATGTTGTAGAACGCCGACATGTCCAGACGGGTTGGACCGGTGGTCGCTTCCTGGGCGTTGCCGTTGCTGCCATTCGGGCTGGTGATGTAGTCATCCCGGCCGTTGATGGAGCCACGGATGCCGTAGCGATCGGTCTCGTAGTACAGCGTGAAGTTGTAGCTTTCTTCCGACAGGCCCGGCAACGTGCTCACCACCGAACCGAAGTTCGCCTCGGAGCTCACGTAGGTGTAGTTGGCAATCATACCCAGGTTGTCGAACGGTGCCGGCAGGAAGGTGAACGGCTGCTGATACGCGATCTCCACCCCATCGAGCTGAGCGCCATCGCCGTTGACCGGCTGGGAGGTAAACCAGGCCGAGCCGTTGATATCCACCGCGTTGGGCTCAAACAGCGGAGAATCCGGGTCGTAGGCCGGGTAGTTGGACACGATCTGGCGCAGCTCCGGGGTGAGCGGTCCTTCCACTTCGTCACCGCTGATGAAGCTTTCGATGTCTTTGTGGAACAGGGTCACCGCCAGCAGCGCTTCGCTGTCGAAGTACCACTCCAGGCCCAGATCCACGGCGCTGGCGCGCATCGGGTCGAGGTTCGGATTACCGCGGCTGATGTTGCCGTTGATCGGGGTTACGCCGGTCACGGTGGGTGACAGGCTGCCCAGTCCCGGACGGGTGATGTTGCGGGAGATGTTGGCGCGCAACAGCAGGTCTTCTTCAATTTCCCACACGATGTTGGTCGAGGGCAGCACGTCGGTGTAGGCGTTGTCCTCGGACAGCAGGATCGCCTCACCGGTGACCGGATCTTCGGTAGCACCGCTGGAGGTCATGAACGTCCGGGCGATACGCAGGCCGGTGTTTACCCGGAAGGGACGGTCAAACACGCTGGTTTCAAAGTCCACTTCACCGTACAGGCCCATGGTCTCTTCCTGTACGTTCCAGGAGGAGGCGTCGACCGGCACCGGGGTGAATTGACCCGCACCGTAGGCGGCAATGGTGTTGTCGAAGTGGGCGATCAGGAAGTCGCGGGGAAAGCCGCCGGGCGCATCCAGGCCGCTGGCAAAGTCATCGATACCGATACCGGTCAGTGAGGTGGCCAGATCCGAGGTCACTTCATCCGGTGCATCGATGGTGCCTTCGGTCGGGTTGTAGCGCAGAGAGTCCACTTCCCGGTCGTTGTAGATAAAACCGGTTTTGAACACGGCGCCGCCCTGCTCGGTTTCCAGATCCAGGCGGAAGGTGGTGTTGTCACGATCCACCACGTCTTTGCGCAGCGTCGGGCCGGAGAAGAAGTAGTTCGACGGTTCCAGAATATCGAACCCGTAGCTCATTTCCGCAATGTCGGAATCCGCACCGAAGTCGAAGCTGAAGTCGTGACCTTCCGAGGCGGTCAGGTTGAAGCGGTACTGTTCTTCATCGTGCTCGGAGTTGGCGTTACCCAGCATGAAGCTCAGTTCGGTGCGATCGCTCAGATCGTACTTACCGGAGAACACGGTCTGCAGGAAAGTGGTTTCCGAGAACTGGCCGCGGCTTTCCGAACGCGGGGTCACGTTCTGGAAGGTACCGGCCACGATCTGACGGCCGGCGGCATCCAGGGTCACACTGGTGGGTGTGATTTCATCGAAGGTGTTCCGGAACTGGGCGAAGTAGTTGTAGGACTCGCGGTCGTTCGACAGCTCGGAACCGACGATGTCCAGACCCAATTCCAGGCGATCATTGGGGCGGAACTGGAAGGCGGCGGTCACACCGGTGCGATCCTGGGTGTTGCCGAAGTAGTCCATCCGGGGCAGGCGCGGGGTCCACATGTAGTCGAGCGGATCGTCACCTTGAGTGTATTCGGGGTGGTTGGTATCCGGGTCGGGCGTGCCGTTGATGGTGGTACCACTGGTGTCCGCCCAGCTCTGGCCGTTGGCAAACGGCGAGGTATAGCGCACGGTGCCGAAACCTTCCTGACGCACGGTGCGGGTTGAATGGGCCACCGAAAACAGCACCCCGACGGTGTCGTCCATAAAGGTGTTGCTCACCAGCGCGGCGAATCGCGGGTCGGCTTCGTCGGCGACGTTATCCACGGTGAACTGGCCGCTGACGCTGGCGTTCAGGCCGGGGTTATCAAACGGCTTGGCGGTAAACAGCTCCACGGTACTGGCCAGACCGCCCTCTTCCACCGACGCCTTGGGCGACTTGTGAATGTCGATGCGGTTGAACAGTTCCGAGGCGAAGATGTTGAAGTCCATGGAGCGGCCGCGGTTGACGCCGCCGGAGGAGTCCAGGCCGCCGGCACTGCCGGGTACTTCCATACCGTTCAGGGTACTGCGGGTGAAATCCGGGCTCAGGCCGCGCACGGTGATGCTGCGACCTTCACCGCCCTCGCGGGTGATGGCCACACCGGGGACCCGTTGCAGGGACTCGGCCAGGTTGAGGTCGGGCATTTTACCCATGTCTTCAGCGACAATGGTTTCGACGTTGTTGGCGGAATCGCGTTTGATGTCCAGCGCGCGTTCCAGACTCTGGCGGAAGCCGGTGACCACCACCTCTTCCAGGGCGCCAGCACCTTCGTCTTGGGCGTGGGCAGCGGGCATGGCAGCAGCAGCGAGCGCCAGGGCGAGCGGGCTCAGGTGGAATACTTTCATTCTCAAACTCCCTCAATGTTTATTGTTAGAACAGGGTTCTTGTATTGGAATGGCAACTCAATGGTTGCGCAATCAAATAATGGCACAGGTGTTACATGGGGTAAAGGGTTCGACGCAAAATAGACGACTTTACTTGAGTTAAGTCACAAAATACGGCTACTAAGGCATTTTGGCGCATGTAACAGCATTTTATAAATGCCAAAGGCATAAAAAAGCCAGGCCGTTATTTCAACCTGGCTTTACGGGTGTTGCTAGTGGTGTAAGAAGAACGCCGATCGATCTTAGGCGCTCATTCCCAGATCCCGGTTCACACCATTGATCAGCGCTTTGATGGCGGCCGCGACAATGTTCTTATCCTGCCCGACGCCAAACACCGGCTTGTGATCACCCACTTTCACTTCGACATAGCATACCGCCGCCACATCGGAGCCGGCTCCCAGGCCGTGCTCGTGGTAATCCACCACCGTAATGGTCTGACCGGCGTGCTCACCCAGGGCCTTGGCGGCGGCATCAATCGGGCCATTGCCGGTACCGGTCAACTCCACTTCCTGGCCCTGGAACTTGCCCAGGATCAGGGTGTTCACCACGCCGTCTTCGCCATCACTGACCCGACTGCTGGTGTACACATAAGGCGCGTTGACCTGCAGATACTCCTGATCAAACAATTTGTAGATATCGCCACTGGCGACCTCTTTGCCCGAGGTGTCACTGACTTTCTGGACCACGCCACTGAACTCGATCTGCAGACGACGGGGCAATTCATAACCGGCCTGCTGCTGAAGCAGGAAGCTGACACCGCCCTTGCCGGACTGACTGTTCACCCGCACCACGGCATCGTAGCTGCGGTTGAGGTCCGCCGGGTCAATGGGCAGATAAGGGACTTCCCAATAGCCCTCCGGGTCCTGCACCGCAAAGCCCTTCTTGATTGCATCCTGGTGTGAGCCGGAAAAGGCGGTGAACACCAACTCACCCGCATAGGGATGGCGCGGATGAACCGGAAGCTGGGTGCACTCTTCGGCCAACTGGCGGATCTGATCAATGTCGGTGAAATCCAGACCCGGGTGAACGCCCTGAGAGTAGAGGTTCATGGCCAGGGTCACCAGATCCACATTACCGGTGCGTTCGCCGTTGCCGAACAGACAACCTTCTACCCGGTCAGCCCCGGCCATCACCGCCAGCTCGGCGGCCGCCACGGCGGTACCCCGATCGTTGTGCGGGTGCACACTCAGAATGATGCTCTCGCGATTGTTGAGGTTGCGGTGCATCCACTCGATCTGGTCGGCGTAAGTGTTGGGCGTGGACATTTCCACGGTCGCCGGCAGGTTGAAAATCATCTTGCGTTCGGGTGTCGGCTGCCAGATGGCCGAGACCGCATCGCACACCTCTTTGGCGAACTCCACTTCGGTGCTGGAGAACACTTCCGGCGAATACTGGTACACCCATTCGGTGCCCGGTTGAGCTTCGGTGAGCTCTTTCACCCAGCGGGTGCCGCGCTCGGCAATCTCTTTGACGCCGGCCTTGTCGGTCTTGTAGACGATCCGGCGGAACGCCGGCGCCACGGGGTTGTACATATGCACGATGGCCCGGCGCGCGCCTTTGAGCGATTCCACGGTGCGGGCGATCAGATCCTGGCGCGCCTGGGTGAGCACCTCGACAGTGACGTCATCGGGAATGTGATCTTCCTCGATCAGGCGACGTACAAAGTTGAAATCGGTGTCGGAGGCCGACGGAAAGCCCACTTCAATTTCCTTGAAGCCGATCGACACCAGGGCTTTGAACAGGCGCAACTTGGTGTCCACATTCATCGGATCGATCAGGGCCTGATTGCCATCGCGCAGGTCGGTGCTCATCCAGATCGGCGCCTGATCAATGACCTTGTTGGGCCACTGACGGTCCGGGAGCTGAATGGGCTCGAAACGACGGTATTTCTTGGCGGGGTTGGCAATCATGGCTCGGCTCCGTTGGCACAAACTTCGGTTTAAGGCACAAACATGGGTTTAAAAGGTTGCCCGAGGAGAGCGGTGACGTTCAGCCGGGTAGGCTGTTCAGTGGGGAGCAGAACGCTGCGGGTAGCAGTGAGAGACATCCCCGGGGTGGGCTTGTGGCCCGCCGCTCATCCGTTATCAGGCATTGGGGATAGTATATGGCTTACAGGCCGCCAATAAATTGCTAAGATGACTCAGATAACGCCGGTATTGGCAATTTATGCCAACAATTTAACCGTAATCAGAATATTGTATCCCCATGACCACTAAACTCGATCGTTACGACCGCATGATCCTCGACACCCTGCAGCATCGGGGGCGGATTACCAACCAGGAACTGGCCGAAGCCATCAGCCTTTCACCCTCCCCCTGCCTACGCCGGGTGAAACAGATGGAGGAAGACGGACTGATCGATGGCTATGTGGCGCTGTTGAACGCCCGCAAGTTGGGGCTGAACCTGATGGCGTTTATTGAAATCAGCATGGACAAGCACACCCCGGACCGGTTCAGCGCCTTTGAAGATACGATTGCGACTTATCCGGAAGTGCTCGAATGTCACCTGATCACCGGCCAGTCTGCCGACTACCTGCTCAAGGTGATTGTGCGGGATATGGATGCCTATCAGCAGTTTCTGTTGCAGAAGCTGACCCGGATCGAGGGGGTGAGCGGTGTGCATTCGTCCTTCGTATTGAAAAGTCCGATTAACAGCACCGCCCTCCCCGTCGACTGATTAATGATAGTGAGCAATCACTTCCGAGGCCAGTCGTCGGTCCGGAAGGGAGTCGCCGGCAGGCCCTCGCGATTGCACAGGTTGGCCTGATCCGGGTTGTCCGCCCAGGCATAGCGTACCGCCGTCGGCCGGCGAACTTCAGCGCTCTGTACCACCACGGAATCGCCTTCGATGCGCGCATCGGCCCAGACAAAATCGCGGTCTTCGCCGGCGATGGCAAATTCGGCCAAGGGTTTACCGTTACAGGAGGCCAGCCCCGAGCCGGTATGCTCAAAGCTCAGGCGGACCTGGCGTCCATCCACTTCCATCCCGGTATAGATCGGACCAAAGGCCACCAGGTCTTCATCATAAACCACCGCCTGCGCGGCCAGGGCCAGCCGTTCACCCACGGTCTGCTTATCCAGCGGGTGAATATCGTTCCACTCGCCGACGTCTATGGCCACCGCCATACCGGTGTGGGGGACACGCAAGGTATTCAGTTGGGCTTCGCGCAGGCGGGCCCAGTCGCTGTCCACCGGCTCATCCCGGGTTTTCAGGTAGTTGGCCAGCTGCACAAAAATGAACGGCTGATCGGGCTGCGCCCACTGGCGACGCCACTCGTTGATCACCGCCGGGAAGGATTCGTTGTACTCCGCCTCGCGACCAACATTGGATTCGCCCTGGTACCAGATGACGCCCTTGATGGCATAATCGGTCAGCGGTGCAATCATGCCGTTGTACAACCCCATGGGTTTCCAGCGGATGAAGGTGGGCGGATCCAGGTTGTCCAATTGCGCACCCTGCTTGACCTTCCACTCACCGGTCAGATCGAAGGCTTCATCCTCCCGACGCAGCTCATAGGGCTTGTCTTCCACAAAACCCGGTCGACCATTCTCACTGGTCAGGCGCACGGTCAATACATTTTCACCCGCCTTGAGCAGGCCTTCGGGCACCTCGTACCAGCGCGGCGGGTATTGGTAGCCGGTTTGTCCGACGCGCTCTCCATTCAGGTAGGTCACATCCGCGTCCACCAGGCGGCCCACTTCCAGAAAGGCCGCTTTACCGGCCCAGTCTTCCGGCAGAGTGATGGTTTTGCGCAGCCACCAGACACCGTTGGCCTTGCCCTCTTCCCCCCAGGAACCGGGCAGTGTCACCGTTTCCCAGTCGCTGTCATCAACCTCCGGCTTGGCCCAGAGGGCCTCGCCGTTCTTGAAGCCGGGGTCCAGTTCGTCCCGACGCTCACGCCACTGTTGACCCCGAGCGCTATCCGCCGAGCTCACCTGCTCAATCAAGTCATCATCCCGCCAGCGCTTGGCCTCTTCCAGGTGGTGCGGGAAGGCTTTCAGGGCGGACTCACTCAACCAGGCTTCCGACGGTGATCCCCCCAGGGCGGCATTGATCACACCCACCGGCACGTCGTATTGCTGATGCAGGTCCTTGGCGAAAAAGTACCCCACCGCGGAAATACCCGGCAGGGTTTCGGGAGTCACCGACAGCCATTCACCACCGTCCAGGTCCGGCTCGGGGTGTTTGAATTGATAGCGGTCAGGGACTTCAAAAAAGCGGATCTCGGGATAATTGGCTTCGGCCATTTCCTCGGCGTAAAGCGGTTTGGTCCGGGCCATGGTCAGCTCCATATTGGACTGACCGGAGGCGAGCCACACGTCCCCCACCAGAACATTCTCCAGGGTAAGGGTGTTCTCACCTTTAACCGTCAGCTCATAGGGGCCGCCGGCTTTCATTTCTGGCAAGGTCAGCTGCCAGCGCCCGTCATCGGCGGTCACGGTTTGCCACGTGAAACCCTGAAAGTGAACACTCACTGCCTCGTCCGGATCGGCCCAACCCCATACCCGGATTTCCGTGTCTCGTTGAAGTACCATGCCATCGCTGATCAAGCGCGGCAGGGTGACTTCGGCCTGAACGGCGGCACAACTGAGCGCCGCCCCCATCATCAATGCTCCAACCCGGTATTTCATCGTTATTAAACTCTCTTTGAATTAAAGGTGGCGCCGGTACACGTCAGGAACCAGGCTGTTATAGTCGTACTGATTATAACAATCCTGTGCTCATACTCCACCTCAAAACCCTCAGCGTGAAGAAGTGCCGTAGTCACCTTTTGGATAACTTTATATTCATGTTGACAACAATAAGCGGAGCGAATTTACTCACTCCCTAGAACCCTTTGTCTAACGTCAATTACTTT
>NZ_DGMV01000026.1:0-3054 GCF_002388575.1 Marinimicrobium sp. UBA4509 | reverse complement strand
GGAACGGCGTGGGGAAGACCACGTTGCTGAAGTCGGTGATGGGGTTGTTGCCCGCCGCTACGGGCAAGATTGAATTCGACGGCAAGGACCTGAGCAAGAAAGCCGCCGAGGAGCGGGCGCGGGCGGGTATTGGCTATGTGCCGCAGGGGCGGGAGATTTTTCCGCTGCTTACCGTGGAGGAGAACCTGGAAACGGGGCTGCAGGCGCGCGCTGACCGCAGTCGCAAGATCCCGGCGCGTATCTATGAGCTGTTCCCGGTGCTGCACGATATGCGCCACCGGCGCGGCGGCGACCTGTCCGGCGGCCAGCAACAGCAGCTCGCCATCGGCCGGGCGCTGGCCCTGGACCCTACCCTGCTGATCCTCGACGAACCCACCGAAGGCATTCAGCCCAACATCGTCGACATGATCGGCAAGGTGATCAAAACCCTGAACAAGGAAGAAGGCCTCACCGTGCTGCTGGTGGAGCAGAAACTCCACTTCGCCCGCGCCACCGCCGACCGCTTCGCCATCATCGACCGGGGCAGCAAGGTCGCCGAGGACGACATCGGCGCGCTCAGCGATGATCTGGTGAAGAAGTACCTGACCGTGTAGCGGCGGGCGTCGCTTCGGCTATTTCTGGTTCAGGCCGAGTTCCCGCTGCAGCTTCTTGGTCAACCCCTCGGAGACGATCCGGTGGGACTCCTTGAGGTAGTATTGGAGCGTCTCATCCGTCTCTTCAGGCGCATCGTACTGTTGTATCCACCTCATGCCCCGGGACGCCAGATAGGGCGCCGGCCGGAAACCCGGCTGATCCCGCAGAATCTCAAAGTTGAGTTCCGACGCCTTAAACGTAAAGGCGGGTTGACCGGCCTTTTCCCAACCCCCGATAGCGAACACCTTGCCGCCCACTTTCCAGACGTGAGCGCCGCCCCACTGGACCACATAGGTTGTGGCCGGCAACGCGCGGCAAAAGCGGTTGAACTCCTCGTAGGTCATTACGGCTCCCGTCCATCAACCGCGGCCGGTGGCTTCCCTTCACGCCAGGAAAGCAGCGCATCCAGCACCGGGCAAAGGGCCTGCCCCCAATCGGTGAGCTGGTACTCTACCTTCGGCGGCACTTCCGGGTAGACCGTTCTGCGCACCAGGCCGTCCGCTTCCAGTGCGCGCAGCTGTTGGGCCAGCATCTTTTGCGAGATACCGGGGATGGATTTTTCCAGCTCCGAGTAACGCCGCACCTGGCCACCGAACAGGTGGAACAGAAGAATCAGCTTCCAGCGCCCTTCCAGCACCCTCATCGCCGCCGCCACGTCCGCCGCCGCCGTCTCCGGTGTATACGCCTTACCCATAGGTAACCCACTTACTTTTCCGTGCGTTCTTGATGAACGGGCACGCCCTGATCAAACTTCAGGACCCTCCATTCACCGCCAAAGGAACCGCCAATGGCCATTCATTTCCCAGCGCCCATCGCGCTCTTCTTCCAGCTCAGCAACGACAAGAACAGCGCCTCACTGGACCGATGCTTCGCCACGGACGCTTCCGTTCATGACGAGAAGCACACCTATAACGGGATCGCCGAGATCACCGATTGGTTTATCGAATCCAAGAAGAAGTACAGCTATACGGCGGAACCGCTGGAAATGGAAGGGGCGGATGCCACCGTGATCGTTCGAGCGCGGGTCTCGGGCAACTTCCCCGGTAGCCCGGCGGTGCTTCGCTATACCTTTGAGCTGAAAAACGACAAGATTTGGTCTCTCGATATCGGTTAGCCGTCCAGTCATCCGGCTTCATTCAGACCGCCGCCTGGCCCTGACTGATCATCTTCTGAGGGCCCGAACGCCACTCACCTTTTAAAGAACTTCCCGATCTCTTCGGCAAGCAGATCAAGGAATGCTTGCCGATCGGCCAACGGCTCCACCTCATCCGGCGGTGGCAGGTCCATGAAAAAGAAATGCCCGGCCCCCTCCGTTACGCGTACATCCAACGGTAAGCGGCCGCTCAAGGCACGAACCAGCACATCCACCTGGGCGGCCGGCGTGATCGAATCCCGCGAGCCTGCCCAAGCAAGGATGGGCGTCTGCACGGCATCCAGCGCCCCTTCGACCTGGAAAAAGCCCATCGGCGGAGTCAACAGAACCAGCCGGGTGAGTCGCCCGTCAGGCACGATCTCGACATGGCGGCCGGCGCCCAACCAGATCTGACCACCGGCCAACGCGAGCAGGGCCGCCGCACCGAGTGAGTGACCCACGCCCACCACCGTCGATCCGGGCGGAGCAACGCTATCGAGGGCAAGGGTCAGCCTCCGCGCCCAAAGACGTAACTCGTCCTCCCTGGGCATCGACGCGTCCAGCCCGGTGAAATGCGGTGCGACCACCGAGTATTCGGATTCGGCGAGAGAGGTGAGAAGCGGAAGATGGCGCTCCGGATTGCCGCCCGCCCCTACCGCAAAGAGCAACACAGGGGCGCCGGGCGCGGATTCAAGCACCGTAACCTTGAAGGGCTCCGACCCATCCGTAAGGCTCAATGTCGGCATCTGATCTTCACTTGTTAAGTGGCATCGCTGAACTGCGGGTCGGGAACCAACAGATTTGCGTCCCGGTACAGAAGCCAGCGGCCATCTCTCTTTGTAAGCACGGTAAGCGTATTGCCTGCCCGAACCCTTTCAGGGAAGCCGTCGGCTTTTACCTTGACCGTCAAGTGACTCAGCATAAACGCCCAGTCACCTGTAACCGTGATCTCAAGCACCTCACTCTCACCATCTATTTCCATGGATGCTGTGTCTTGAGATTTCGCCGCCGACGCGAAAGCGTCTTTCCCGAAAGGCTTCTCACCAGGAACGATAAAAACCGCATCATCCGCCATCAGGCCGAGGACGATTTCGGAGTCACCTTCTTTTGTTGCTTTCATCCATTTCGCAACAAGCTCTCGTATTTCGTCTTCATCACTTTTCACGAAAATTCCTCCTTGCGCTTTTGGCTTCCGACCGCTTGAGGCCGGTTTCCCTGCGTCAGGTCTTGTCTTCGGGTAAGTAGGCCTCAATGTCGGACCACGGAATCAGACGATTGAGTTGGATGGT
>NZ_DGMV01000046.1:0-4265 GCF_002388575.1 Marinimicrobium sp. UBA4509 | reverse complement strand
GCGGTCAAGATCCCCGCCGTACCGTTGCACACTTGGTTACCTGCCGCCCACGTTCAGGCGCCGACTATCGGCAGTGTCATCCTGGCCGGCATCATGCTGAAATTTGGAACCTATGGGCTGGTTCGCTTCGCTCTACAAATGACTCCGGAGGCGTTCCGCGAAGCCGGCGTCGTTGTTTTGGTTTTCGGTGTCATCGGCGCGCTCTATGGCGCCTTCGCCGCTCTGGCGCAGACCGATCTCAAGCGCCTGGTGGCCTATACCTCGATCAACCACATGGGCTATGTGATCATCGGCGTCGCCGTGGCCGCACTGACCCTAGACCCCTCAGTGCGTGCCACCGCCCTCGATGGCGCCGTCCTGCAGATGTTCAGTCACGGCCTGGTGACCGGTGCATTGTTCTTCCTGGTGGGCATGATTCAGGAGCGTGCGCATACTCGGGAAATGGGTGAATTCGGTGGCCTACTTAAAACGGTTCCGCTGCTGGGCTGGTCATTTATGCTGGCAGCCTTCGCGTCCCTTGGTCTGCCTGGTCTGGCGCACTTTCCGGCCGAGTTCCAGATATTTCTCAGCACTCTGGGCACTGTGCCCGCCGCTGTTGTCGCGATACTGGGCATCGCGATCATTGCCGGCACTTTTCTCAAGGCAATCCGCGAAACCTTCCTTGGCGAGCCCCAGCAACGCTGGCATAGCATGCCCGACCTGAGCGTGCGGGAACTGCTCGCCGTGGCGCCACTGCTGGTGCTTACCCTAGTTACCGGGGTGGCGCCGTCCTGGGTGCTGGACATCATTCATCGGACGACCTCGGCGTTGGTGCTGTAATGGGTCATGACCTTGCGTTATTAATTCCCGAAATAGCCGTTCTGTTAACGGCGGTCGGTGCACTGATTGCGGAAATGCTGCGCTGGCCGCGCGTTGCCTTGGCGGTTGCCATCGTGGGCCTGTTCATCGCCACGGGCTTGACCTTGAGTATGCTGGGCACCGACGCCGCCGTGTTCGGGGGCAGCTTCCGAATCGACACGCTCAGTATTTGGGCCAAACTTATCCTGTTGCCCGCCACCGTGCTTTCCCTGTTGCTGGCGCGCGTGGATGTGCGAGGCACCGTTCGTGAGGGCACGGTCTACAGTTTGCTGTGCTTTGCCACTTTTGGTGCACTCGTTCTGGCCGGAAGCGGCGATATGATGTTTCTAGTGCTGGGCGTCTTGTTGACCAGCCTGGCCAGCTTCGCGCTGGTGGCCTACCCGGACGATGACCCGGCCACCGAAGCCGCCATGAAATACTTTGTATTCGGCTCGGTTACCGGCGCGGTGATGGTCTTTGGCTTGAGTTACTGGTTCGGCGCCGCTGGCTCCACGCTGCTCTCTGATCTCGCGCGCGCCGACGCCATGCCGCTAGCCGCCATCCTCGGTCTGGTGACGGCGATTGTCGGCCTCGGCTATAAGGCGTCATTGGTTCCGTTTCATTTCTGGGTGCCAGACGCTTATCAAGGCGGGCCCTTATCGATAGCCGCCTACCTGTCTGTGGTGCCCAAAGTGGGCGCTCTGTTCGCGCTAACCCAAGTGCTTCGAGACCTGCCCATGGAGAGCGGTTGGCCCGCAGTTATTGCGGGGCTGGCGGTACTGAGTATGACGTACGGCTACCTCGCCGCATTGGCGCAGGATAATGTCGTTCGGCTGTTGGCTTACTCATCAATTGCGCAGTCCGGTTACTTCCTGCTGGGCATTTTGGCCGTGGGCTCAAGCTCGCTTGCCTTGCCATCGATCATTCTATTCGCCGCCGCCTACGCGGCCATGAACCTGGGTGCCTTCGCCATTGTTGCTATGGTCGGACGCACCTTGACCGATTTCAATGGCCTGGGGCGCAACAGGCCATTAATGGGGATCGCAATGGTGCTATTTCTGCTGTCGTTGGTCGGCATTCCGCCACTTGCTGGTTTCGTGGGCAAGTTCCTGATTTTTGCGGCTGTCATAGATGCCCAATTCACGTGGCTGGCGGTGGTGGGGATTGTCAATAGTGTGCTTTCGCTGGCGGTGTATTTGCGCATTATTGTACCCATGTACCGGCAAGGGGAGGCGGCTCCGAATGCCCCCGAATATTGGCTGAGCATGGTGGCGATAACCGCGCTTTCAGGCACGGTCATCATCGGGTTGGCTGCGCAGTTCTTCCTTGTGATTCCGATGACGTAATGGCATTCCTAGTACCATGGTCGCTGACGTTTTAAGCGACGTATTTTTAAATTCAGACAAGAGGTTTAGCATGAAAGTTGAAACTATTTTTGACCTGATTGAATGGAGCCGAAAGTTGCACGGGAGCCTGGCAAAGTGCCTGTCTCATTGCGCTCCGCTTCATCAAAATGAACGCGCTTCTCTGCTGCTTGAGTATCTGGCCTCGCACGAAGCGGAAATAGAGAAAATAGTGGCAGGGTTTGAACAGCAGGCTGATCCCAGGGCAGCTCGCACTTATGTGTACGATTACATGCCGCACAATCCTATTACCACCCACCTGGATTGCGACGATCACTACGCCAAAATGGATGCCACTTCAATAGAGACGGAAGTGGTCGATTTCCACGAACAAATCATCAGTCTTTACCGAACGCTTATCGAAAAGGCAGAAATACCCGAGGTCACAGAACTGGTGCAGTCATTGCTGGATATGGAAGAGCATGAAACCAAGCGCTTGGTACGGCAGATAGGGCGCATGGATGACATGTAAGTAAAATAGGGCTATCCGTTTTTGCTGGAGTCAGCGCGCGGAGGCCGCTGCCGGCCCGGTACTTCTTGGCGGGCGGAAATGTCTCCCGCTAGGTTTGCTTGAGGAGAACTGGTGCAAAGCCACCACCTGGGGTGCGAAAATTGGTGGTCTGGCCCCGATACAAGCGCGCCGCCGCCAACAGCAGCTCGCCGCGATAGGTATATAGACGTACGTCGACCTTGAGCATTTCCCTCTCGTCATCGACCATCACCAGGCGTTCTGAAGGTGGCACATAGGTCTGCGCGATGTAGTCGCTTTCTAGAATTCGGGCAAAGGCGCTTTTTGTGAGTTTGCTGCCTTTGTAAACTCCTTTGCTGCCATGACCCGCTACAGGTTTGAAAAACAATTGCCGTCGCTGCCGCCAGAGTTCTTCGCCATTGGCGGCATCGACTAACTGGGTGCGCGGAATACTTTGGCGAAGCAATTCGGCGTTCTCAGCGCTCAGGCCCCACTCCCTCAAGGTCGTTTGATCTGACAGAACAGCCAAATTGCGTTTGTTCGCGAACAGTGCGTGAATGTGGGGGTTGGGGGTTATAACAGCGCCTCCCACCGACCAGGCCGCGCGTAAGGTGGCGTGATCGGGGGCTTCGAGTCCGAAGTCCACCAACCGATTGTACACCAGATCGATTCGTTTGCCGTTGCCGTACAGCACTCCGTTATTAAGCTGAAAATCTTTGGGGGACAGAATGTGGGTCTCGATTCCGCCCCTCTGCAGCAACCTCTGAGCGAGCCTGAACTCCGGATAGAGGTACTGTTCCTCTGGCTGATCATCGACGATCGCGATTGTCTCCAGGCGTCTGCTGCCGCGCTGGGCGCGCCATTCGCTTTCGAACTGACGGATCACCTCGCGGTCAAAGTCCTCGGTCCAGAGTTCATTGGTCGCACCGCCACAGCATCGTTTTTGGGCACGGACAAGAATCGCATTGAGAAACGCACCTCCGGCATTGGTGTTAATCTCGATTAGACGTGGTCCATCGTCGCCAAGATGGAAGTCATAGCCCATAAAGGCACCAGCGGGACCGGGGTCGAGCCGTGCTGTCGATGGTGCCCAGGACAACACCTTCTCTCGATAGTCGGAGAGCGCAGCGGCCGCTTCCAATGCGCGAACCAAGGCCTGCATCTTGGCCAGATCTTGGTCGGGAACAAAGACAGCAACGTTGGAGAAAAGTTGATGCCAGGCCTCGCTGGACAAAATATCCTCGGCGTCTTCACCCAGTAGATGGGCGATATCCTGAGCTACCGCTGGCCGATCGAGAGTGACGCAGGAACAACTTTGGTTGAGTCTTTTTGCCTCTGCCTGCTGTGAAGTTTCATTAGTTGGGTGCACAGGTCATACCAAATGATCGTAGGTTTACGAAAGTTCTCGGGATTGTAGCAAAATGCGCTGTACTTGGGCCATGGAACCCGCTTGATGAAGCGGTGGATTTGGTAACGAGTGGTTTTTCAGTCCGCACTTTCTCAAATGGGCATTTCATCGTCCGGTACCGTAAGCTGTATTAGTTCAGACCAAATCT
>NZ_DGMV01000015.1:1510-3074 GCF_002388575.1 Marinimicrobium sp. UBA4509 | reverse complement strand
TCGCTAAGATCATCGAGTAAGCGATACAGGCTCTGAAAAAGGCCCCTGCGGGGGCCTTTTTTTGTCTCCTGAGCGATTTTAGATGTTCTGTTGGAGATATAAGTCTTTGATTTTAAAAAATAATGGTGCGTTTTCCGGAATTCCGGGAATATCCTGGCATATCCCTTGACAGGGGGCTGTCCCGCCATTAGAATTGCGCCTCCATTTTGCAGGGTATCAACGAGCTCAGCTCGGACGCCATCGCCAATTTGGATAGTTCTTTAAAGTTTATTACTGGAGTTTGGTTCACATGCAGAATCAACGCATTCGGATTCGCCTGAAGGCCTTTGATCATAAGCTCATCGATGCCTCTACCCAGGAAATTGTTGAGACAGCAAAGCGCACAGGCGCACAAGTCCGTGGCCCGATTCCGCTGCCGACTCGCAAAGAGCGCTTCACTGTATTGATCTCCCCGCACGTCAACAAGGACGCGCGTGATCAGTACGAGATTCGTACACACAAGCGTTTGCTGGACATTGTTGAGCCCACTGAAAAAACCGTTGATGCCCTGATGAAGCTCGATTTGGCTGCAGGTGTAGAGGTTCAGATCAGTCTTAACTAATACAAAGTAAATGTTAATCCCGGTTTCGGCCGGGTTTGTGTAACGCTCTGAAATGGGCGGCCATAGCGGGTAAAAGCCCCGTACACTGAGAGGTTAGCAACATGACGATTGGTATTGTCGGCCGCAAGAGCGGCATGACTCGCATATTTACCGATGATGGTGTTTCCATTCCTGTTTCCGTGATTGAGGTTGCTCCCAATCGCGTCACCCAGGTGAAGAATGTAGAAACCGACGGATACTCTGCAGTGCAGGTTACCGTAGGGTCTCGTCGCGCCTCACGTGTTACCAAGCCCGCAGCGGGCCACTACGCCAAGGCGAATGCCGAAGCCGGACGTGGTTTGTGGGAATTGCGTAACGATACTCAAGAATCCTTCGAAGTTGGTGCAGAGATTACGGTTGACGCCTTTGAGGCTGGCCAAAAGATCGATGTCACCGGTTCTTCCAAAGGTAAGGGCTTTGCCGGTACCGTCAAGCGTTGGAATTTCGCCACGCAGGACGCTACCCACGGTAACTCCCTTTCTCACCGTGCCCCCGGTTCCATCGGACAATGTCAGACACCGGGTCGCGTCTTTAAGGGCAAGAAGATGTCAGGTCACATGGGTGCCGAACAGGTAACTGTTCAGAACCTGGAAGTGGTCCGCGTCGACGCTGAGCGTAATCTGCTGTTGGTCAAAGGCGCCATTCCGGGAGCTCCCGGTGGTGACGTCATTGTTCGTCCCGCAGTTAAAGCGCGCAGTAACGGTTAATTGTCCGAGGGGAAACGACCATGGAATTGAATATTGTAAAGCCCGATGGTGCCAAAGATACGCTCAACGTATCTGAGGTGGCGTTTGGCAAAGAATTTAATCAAGACCTGGTGCATCAGGCGGTAGTCGCCTACCTGGCGGGCGGCCGTCAGGGCACCAAGGCTCAGAAAACTCGCTCTGAAGTATCTGGCGGCGGTAAGAAGCCGTGGCGTCAGAA
>NZ_DGMV01000015.1:0-1393 GCF_002388575.1 Marinimicrobium sp. UBA4509 | reverse complement strand
TGGCGTCAGAAGGGCACCGGTCGTGCGCGTGCGGGTACCATCCGCAGTCCGATCTGGCGCTCCGGTGGTAAGGCATTTGCTGCCAAGCCCCGCAACTTCGAGCAGAAGCTCAACAAAAAGATGTACCGTGCAGCACTGCGCTGCATTCTGTCTGAGCTGAATCGCCAGGAGCGTCTGGTCGTGGTGGAAGAATTTTCCGTCGACGCACCCAGGACCAAAAGCCTGGTACAAAAGCTGGCTCAGTACGATCTGTCAGAAGCGCTGATTGTGACTGAGGATGTGAACGAAAATCTTTACCTGGCGTCTCGCAACCTGCATAAGGTTGATGTTCGCGACGTTCAGGGTGTTGATCCGGTTGCCTTGATCGGCTTCGAAAAGGTTGTGGTCACCGTTCCGGCTCTGAAAAAGTTCGAGGAGATCCTGGGATGAACCAAGAACGCATCTATAAAATCTTGTTGGGTCCGGTAGTGTCCGAGAAGTCCGCCATGGCGGGCGAGAACGGCAACCAGGTTGTTTTCAAAGTAGCCACTGATGCCAGCAAGCTCGAAATCAAAGCGGCCGTACAGGCGCTGTTTGATGTCAAAGTTGAAAGTGTTCGCGTGCTTAACGTGAAGGGCAAGACCCGTCGCACCCGCTTTGGTATCGGTAAGCGCAGTGACTGGAAGAAGGCCTACGTTCGTCTTGAGCAAGGTCAGGATATCGACTTTGCGGTAGCTGAGTAAGAGGATTGTTGCAATGCCTATTGTAAAACGTAAACCAACCTCGCCCGGTCGCCGCTTTGTAGTAAGTGTCGTCAATCCGGATTTGCACAAGGGTGCTCCTTACGCGCCGCTGCTGGAGAAGAAATCCAAAAGCGGTGGACGTAACAACGCTGGTCGTATCACAACCCGTCACGTAGGCGGCGGCCACAAGCAGCACTACCGTGTGATCGATTTCCGTCGTAATAAAGACGGTATACCGGCCACAGTAGAGCGCCTGGAGTATGATCCGAACCGCACAGCCTACATCGCGCTGGTTTGTTATGCCGACGGTGAGCGCCGTTACATTATCGCACCCAAGAGCCTCAAGGCTGGTGACAAGATCGAATCAGGTGATGCGGCGGCGATTAAAGTGGGTAATGCGTTGCCGCTGCGGAATATCCCCCTCGGTAGCACAGTTCACTGCGTCGAGTTGAAGCCCGAGAAAGGTGCCCAGCTGGCTCGTTCTGCTGGTGCGTCGTGCCAATTGGTGTCTCGCGACGGTACTTACGCGACCTTGCGTTTGCGTAGCGGTGAAACCCGCCGTGTACTGGTTAACTGCCGGGCGACCTTGGGCGAAGTGTCCAACAGCGAGCACAGCTTGCGGTCACTCGGTAAGGCCGGTGCCAAACGGTGGCGCGGTGTTCGTCCTACGG
>NZ_DGMV01000085.1:42109-49642 GCF_002388575.1 Marinimicrobium sp. UBA4509 | reverse complement strand
TTGACTGAGTTATGAGAGGTCGGGTTAGCGAAGCGTAACCCGACACTGGGCTCAATCAGCTTCACAAGGTGGTTCGCGCTCGCTGGACCGCGGCGCGCACCTGATCCGGGGCAGTGCCGCCGATGTGGTTGCGGGCCGCCACGGAGCCTTCCAGAGTCAGCACGTCAAACACATCCTGCTCGATGGTATCGGAAAACTGCTGCAACTCATCCAGCGTCATTTCCGACAGATCCTTGCCGGTTTTCAGACCATAGGCCACGGACTTGCCCACCACTTCGTGCGCATCCCGGAAGGGAGTGCCCTTGCGCACCAGGTAGTCCGCCAGGTCGGTGGCGGTGGAGAAACCGCGCTTGGCCGCCTCATACATATTGTCTTTACGCGACTCAATGGCCGGAATCATATCGGCGAACGCACGCAGGCAATCACGGACGGTGTCAACGGCGTCGAACAGCGGTTCTTTGTCTTCCTGGTTGTCCTTGTTGTAGGCCAGAGGCTGGGACTTCATCAGGGTCAGCAGGCTGATCAGATGGCCGTTGACCCGGCCGGTTTTACCGCGCACCAGTTCGGGTACATCGGGGTTTTTCTTCTGCGGCATAATGGAAGAGCCGGTGCAGAAGCGATCGGGCAGATCGATAAAACCGAACTGGGCCGAGGTCCACAACACCAGCTCTTCACTGGCGCGGGACAGGTGGGTCATCAGAATGCTGGCGAAACTGCAGAACTCGATGGCAAAATCCCTGTCGCTGACCGAGTCCAGGGAGTTTTCGGTGGGCTTGTCAAAGCCCAGCAGCTCGGCAGTCATGGCCCGATCGATGGGGTAGGTGGTACCGGCCAGCGCGGCGGCGCCCAGAGGCGACTGATTCAGACGAGCCCGGCAGTCGCGCAGGCGGCCGTGATCGCGCTGGAGCATTTCGAACCAGGCCAGCAGGTGATGGCCAAAAGTGACCGGCTGGGCGGTCTGCAGGTGGGTGAAGCCGGGCATGATGGTGTCGGCTTCGCGCTCGGCCAGATCCAGCAGGCCGGTCTGCAGACGGCTCAGCTCGCCGCTGATCACATCAATGGCATCGCGCAGGTAAAGGCGAATGTCGGTGGCCACCTGATCATTGCGCGAACGGCCGGTGTGCAGCTTTTTGCCGGCGATGCCAATGCGCTTGGTCAGGGCCGCCTCGATGTTCATATGCACATCTTCCAGGCTCACGGACCACTCAAATTTGCCCGCTTCGATATCGGCGCGTACACCTTCGAGGCCTTCAATAATCAGGTCCCGCTCAGCTTCGGTCAGCACCCCGACCTTGGCGAGCATGGTGGCATGGGCGATGGAGCCCTTGATGTCCTGAGCGTAGAGGCGATAATCAAAACCGACGGAGGCGGTAAAACGCTCCACAAAAGCATCGGTGGGCTCGGAGAAGCGACCGCCCCAGGACTGGTTGGTCGACTCGGTGTTTTGATCACTCTGGCTCATGAAGACACTCGCTGTAATTGGACGTAGATAATAATTGGTTCACAAATCGGGCGCGTAAATCGCCTCAGGGTGCGCAAAACGCGTAGGATAGCGGCACGAAAGGCGCACAGTATAACGTAATCGAGGCCTACTTTGACGGATAACCCAACAGCCAGACCCGCCCCCGGCGAGAGCACAAGCTTCCTGCCCAACCTGTGTGCACCCCAGGCGGTGCTGCTGCTGGTGTTGGTGGCGGAGCTGCTGGCGGTGTTGCTGGCCATGATCAACCGGGGCTTGGCCCAGCTCAGTTGGGATTCCATCGCCCTGTACTCCTTTCTGGTGCAGTGGATCGTGCTGGTTAGCGCGGTTCTGCTGTGCCGCCTGCAACCACGCCTGAACCGCTGTACCCCAGTGCGGGCCGGCGCTCTCAGCTACGGGCTGGTGCTGGCCGTGACGGTCATTTTCTCCCTGCTCGGGCAGTGGCTCTTGCAGGCCTTTCTGGGTGCCGAGCTTCGGCTCGACGGCTGGCAACTGGCGGAAAATCTGCTGGCCGCCGCCATTCTGGCGGGCATCGGCTTGCGTTACCTGTATCTGCAGCAGCAGCTGCGCAACCAACAGCAGGCCGAGTTGAGCGCCCGGATTCAGGCCCTGCAATCGCGCATTCGCCCTCATTTTCTGTTCAACAGCCTCAACAGCATCGCCAGTCTGATTGCCACGGCGCCGGACCGGGCCGAACGGGCGGTGGAGGATCTGGCCGGCCTGTTTCGCGCCAGCCTGGCCGAACCGGCGTTGATTCCCCTGAACCGGGAGTTGGCGCTGTGCCGGGGCTACCTGGCCATGGAGCAACTGCGCCTGGGAGACCGGTTGCGCGTGGATTGGCATCTGGACGAGCTGCCAGAGAGCACGCCCATTCCCGCCCTGTTGCTACAACCGCTGTTGGAAAACGCCGTTTTCCATGGCATCGAGCCGAGGCCGGAGGGGGGCGACATCCAGATCCAGATCGCCCGCTCCGGCAACCAGGTGGCGATCCGGATCGATAACCCCCTACCTGCCGACCGCCACCCGGAGCAGGCCCGGCAGACCAACCGCATGGCGCTGGATAATGTCCGCCACCGACTGCAGGCGCACTTTGGCCCGGCGGCGCGCTTGTCCGAGCGCCGCGAAGGCGGTAGGTTTAACCTGATCATCACTTACCCGACGGAGTGACCCATGGATGTCCTGATTGTCGACGATGAACCCCTGGCCCGCGAGCGACTGGCTCGCATGGTCGACCAGTTGGACGGCTATTCCGTGGTGGCCCAGGCCGGCGACAGCGCCTCGGCTCTGACCGCCATTGCCCACCACGACCCGGATGTGGTCCTGCTGGATGTCCGCATGCCGGGCGACGACGGCGTCACCGCCGCCCACCGGATCGGCGAGCTCGAGGACCCACCGGCGGTCATCTTCTGCACCGCCTTCGACGAGTATGCCCTGGATGCCTTCGGAACCCAGGCTGTGGGCTATCTGCTCAAACCCGTGCGCGCCGAACAGTTACTGGAAGTGCTGGAAAAAGCCCGCACGCCCAACAAGCTTCAGAAGCGGGCCCAGCAGGGCCGTCACCCGGCAGGTAAAGAACGCAGCCATATCAGCGCTAAAACACCCCGCGGCGTCGAGCTGATTCCCCTCGATAGCGTGCGCTATTTTATGGCCGACCAGAAGTACGTCACCGTCTATCACGACCGCGGCGAGCACCTGCTGGACGACACCTTGAAGGAGCTGGAAGAGGCCTTCGGCGATCGCTTTCTGCGCACCCACCGCAGCGTGCTGGTGTCGGTCAATCACATCCAGGCCATGGAGCGGGACAATGAAGGACACTATCAGGTGCGTCTGGCGGATACCGACCATCGGCCGCCGGTGAGCCGGCGACATGCCAGCGCGTTGAAGGAGCTGCTTCAGAAAATCTAGGGGTTTCTTATCGCTGCATCTTCCAGCCCATGGCGTTTGAGTTTTTTGTACAAGACGGATATTGAATTATCAAATTCGTCAAATCCCAGCTCAGCTCGAGTCTGCATTAGGTCTTGGAACAGGGCTTGTGATTGAACGTCGATGGAGTTCAAATCCGCGTCATTCAAAGTCACCTCAAACCGTTCCAATTGCGAGAGTATGAAATCCTCTCTCAAACCCGGCATGGGCAGGTCGCCCACACGACGCCTCAGTACTGCGGTCCAGGCAAGAGCATTAATGAGATGGCGTTTCGTGCTATCGCGCCGATCACTCACGTTCGCTCGCTGCGCCATGGCCACCTCATTTCCCGCCATTCGATCGACCGCCACGACCGAACCACGAACAGCCGCTTCGCGATAGAGAACCGCCGCTTTTTCCAGCTGGCCCTCTTTCCATGCCGCGTGCTCGGCAAGCCGTTGTATGGCAAAAATGTCCCCGGCGTCTGCGAGAGACTTTAGCGTTTCATGATCGTAAAATTCATACCCGAGAGAGTGCGTCTCAAAGCCACGGTCGAACGCCCACTGGCGCGCTTCCGCATCATCCTCGGCTGTAACCCCTGCCGCAGCCAACCAATCGGCACGGGTATCAAATACTGGTTCCGAGGCTTCGTCTGGCGGACTCAGCGGCAACTCATCTGAGCCCGACGATGCCATACGCCCCGCCAGACGATCACCCAGCTTTTGCCAGATGGCCTCTTCAGCTTGAATATCGGGAGAGTTTACCGAACGCGACCTGTCTTCTTCGGGGCTATCAATAGCTGATCCTTCCGGCAATGTGTCTTCGGAAGACAGATCAAGATACAAATAGATCGTGCCCATAATACCCAACGCCAATGACACTCCAATAGCTGCCTTTTGCACAACGACTCCTTCTGTTTTCCCTCTGCCAACGCCCGCGCTGAACGCTCGAAAAGTGAGTAATCACTGGTCCGAAATTACTTGCGTGCCCTCATTACTATAGGCCAACAATCTGGTCGAATCCTCCGGATCTACGCCATAACGGATAGCGGCGTTACTCACCTTGGAAGACAGGCTGCCAGCTAAGCGGTCTGACTCCAATGCCTGAATGATACTTTCCATGGACCAATCCATCGGCTGGTTTTCGTCAGGTGGCACCATTTTGTGGTAATTCATGTCACACCTCATATCACTCCCACAGCGAATGAACGAACCATGACGATACCGCGGCGCTCCAGGAAAGCAAACAACCTAACTAAGGATAATCGCTGTAATCATGCCCACTTTTTCTCTCACCTGGTCTGGTATCATCCCGCACTGACACGCACTCGCAACGGGATGAATTATGTCCGAGACCCTACGCATCGCCACCCGCAAATCCCTGCTCGCACTCTGGCAGGCCGAATACGTCAAGGCCGAGCTGGAGCGCCACCACCCGGGGCTGACCGTGGAGCTGGTGCCCCTGGTCAGCCGGGGTGACAAGATTCTGGATGTGCCCCTGGCCAAAGTGGGCGGCAAAGGGCTGTTTGTAAAAGAGTTGGAGCACGCGATTACCAGTGGCGAGGCGGATATCGCAGTGCACTCCATGAAAGATGTGCCCATGGAGTTCCCGGAGGGGCTCGGCCTGCCGGTCATCTGCCCGCGGGAAGATCCGCGCGATGCTTTTGTTTCCAACCGCTACGACCAGCTCAGCGATATGCCCGGCGGCACCGTGGTGGGCACCTCCAGCCTGCGCCGGCAGTGCCAGATTCTGGCCGCCCGGCCGGACCTGGAGGTCAAGTTTCTTCGCGGCAACGTGCAGACCCGCCTGCGCAAGCTCGACGACGGCGAGTACGACGCCATTGTCCTGGCCACCGCTGGCCTGGTGCGTCTGGAGCTGAAGGAGCGGATTCGCAGCCGCATCGCCCCGGAGGAGTCCCTGCCCGCGGGCGGGCAGGGCGCCGTGGGCATTGAGTGCCGCACCGAGGATTTGCGCACCATTGAGCTGATCGCCCCCCTGCACCACGAGCCCACCGCAGAGCTGGTATTGGCGGAGCGGGCCATGAACCGGCGCCTGGAAGGCGGCTGCCAGGTGCCCATTGCCTGCTATGCTATACCCAGTGATGAGGGGCTGTGGTTGCGCGGTCTCGTGGGCTCACCGGACGGCACGGAAATGCTCTACGATGAGATTCGTGGCCCGGTCGCCGAGGGTGAGGCGATGGGCATTGCGCTGGCCGAGCGGCTGCTGGCGGCGGGCGCCGACCGGATTCTGGCGGACGTGTACGGACGGGAGCTGAAGTGACCCGGAGCGCCGGAGCGGACACGCTGACCGGCCTGCAGGTGCTGGTCACCCGGCCCGAAGCCCAGGCCGAGGCCTGGGCGGACACACTCAGGGCGCGGGGCGCTCACGCGGTGGTCGCCCCCCTGCTGACGCTGAGCCCGGTCTCGACGCCCGAGGCGAAGCAGGCGATCAAACAGTGCATACTGGATTTCGACCTCTACCAGAAAGCGATTTTCGTCAGCCAGAACGCCGTCGCCTATGCGTTTGAATGGCTGGAGGATTACTGGCCGCAGTTGCCCATCCGGATCGAGTATTACGGGGTCGGCGAACGCACCGGCAGGGCGCTGGAAGCCTATGGCGTACCGGTGACCGCCTGGCAGTCGGACGGCGCCATGAACAGTGAGGCCCTGCTGGCGGCCCCCGAATTGCAATCCGTGGCGGGCGAGCGCATTGTGATCTTCCGCGGCGTGGGCGGCCGGGGCGTGCTGGCCGAGACACTGCGTGAGCGCGGTGCCCGGGTGGATTACTGTGAGTTATACCAACGCCAGTGCCCGGATGACGCCGCCACACAGCTGAACCAGGCGCTGGTGGAACTGAACGAAACACCCCTGATGGTGGCCTTACACAGTGGTGAGACCCTGGAAAACTTTCATCAGGTCCGCCGGGCACTGCCTTCCGACCAGGCTCGGCGCCTGGCCCGAGGGACACTGCTGGTGCCCGGGGAGCGGGTTGCCCAGCAGGCGCGCGCGCTGGGCTATACCCGCGTGCTGACCGCTGAAAACGCCACCGACCCGGGTATGCTGGCCGCCCTTGAACGCGCCGCCATCGACCCGACCCTTTTGCAGACAGACGGAACCCACGACTGTGACTGATAACGACCAGACCAACGACACCACCCAGGAATCCACGCCCCCCGCCGACAAGACACCGGCGGACACCACCAGTGACAGGGCGGACAAGGGCACCCCCAAACGCCCCAGCAAGAAAACACCGGCCAACAAAAGCGGCCGTGCGCACCGATGGGGCTGGTTGCTGCTGGTGTTGATCTGCGTCGGCCTGCCCCTGGCCGCTGGATACGGCGTCTGGTGGGTCTGGCAGGATCTGGAACAGCAGCGCGAGCAGGTGACAGCGCTGCAGCAGCGCCTGGCCGAGCAATCCCAGGCCCTCCGTCAGCAGGACCGCGCCCTCGACCAGTTGCCCGGTCAGCTCAGCAGCGATTTGCGAGCCGATGTGCAAAGCGCCCAGCGAGGCCAGGCCGAGATCATCAGCCAGATGGAGCAGCGCCTGAACCGGGTGGACCGCCGCCTGAGCGCCATCGCCAGCACCGACCGGGAGGACTGGAAGCTGGCCGAGGCCGAGTACCTGCTGCGCCTGGCCAACCAGCGCCTGGTACTGGAGCGGGACAGCCGCAATGCACTCGCCCTGGCGGAAACCACCGATGCCATTCTGCGCGACCTGGGCGATGCGGACCTGCTGCCGATCCGCCGGGCCCTGGCGCGGGACATCCAGGCCCTGAAGCTCGCCGATCAGGTGGATCGGGAGGGTCTGTACCTGCGGTTATTGGCCCTGAACGAACAGGTACCCACGCTGCCACTGGTGGAACCCATGCGCAGCACACCCGACAACACCGTCCCCGATGAAGCGTCGGCTGAAGCCAACACCGGACCCTGGGCAACCATCAAACAGAGTTTCGCCCGCCTGGTCGAGCGTATCAGTGGCCATATCCGGATTCGCCATCATGATCAGCCCATTGCCTCCCTGGCTGACCCGCGCGAGCAGTTCATTCTGCGCCAGCAACTGCAGTTGATGTTGGAGCAGGCCCAGGCGGCGCTGTTGCGGGAGCAGACCGAGCTCTATCAATCCAGCCTCACCCGCGCGGCCGACTGGCTCTG
>NZ_DGMV01000085.1:5724-42018 GCF_002388575.1 Marinimicrobium sp. UBA4509 | reverse complement strand
CCCGCGCGGCCGACTGGCTCGAACAACACTACGCCCTCAATCCCCAGACCGAATCGGCCCTGTCCAGCCTGCGCGAGCTGGCCGCCGTCGATATCGCTCCCGAGCTGCCGGACCTCAATGACGCCCTGAAGCTGCTCGAGGTACACATCGAGCAACAACACCGGCTGTCCCCGGACTTTCAGCGCGCGCCGGGTGAGGAGTCCGACTCATGAAACGGACGCTGCTGATTCTGATTGTCGCGATGTTGCTCGGCGCGCTGACGCTGAGCGCCATTCAGGCCGACAGCGGCTATGTTCTGATAGCGCTGGGCAACACCAGTGTGGAAATGAGCTTCTGGCTGGCGTTGATGTTGTTGCTCGGAGGGCTGGGATTGATCTGGCTGGTATTGCGGCTGTTTCGGGGCAGCATCAGGGCGGGGCAGGCCGTCACCGAACGGCTGTTTTCTGGCACCAGCGCCCGGGCCCAACGGCGCACCGCCAGCGGCCTGGTCAGCTTCATCGAGGGGAACTGGAAACAGGCCCAGCGCAAACTGCTGCGCGCGGCGCCCAAATCCGGGACGCCGCTGATCAATTATCTGGCCGCGGCCCGCTGCGCCTTTGAGCAGGGCGATAATCACACCGCTCTGGAATTGCTGCACAAGGCCGAGCAGAGCAGCACCAACAGCGAGCTGGCGGTCGCCCTGACCCAGGCGCGTATGCAGCTGATGAGCCGACGCTACGAGCAGTGCCTGGCCACCCTGGAGCGGGTCAAACGCAAAGCCCCCCAACATCCCGTGGTACTCGACCTGTTGCGCCAGGTGTATATCGCCCTGCACGACTGGGAATCGCTCAAGCAGTTGATGCCCAGTCTCCGTGCGTACGGCAACCAGAACGAAGCCGCGCTTGAAGCACTCTCCAGCCAGCTGCACCGGGCCCTACTCGAGCAGGCCGGGCAGCGGGTCCGTGGGCTCGGCCCGGAGCGGGCGCGCGAGGCCCTGGTGGGCACCTGGAAAGACATCCCCAGCGCGGTGCGCAAACAACCCGATGTGGCGCTGTTGTACGCACAGCAATTGGTGGACAACGACCTGCACGTCGAAGCAGAAGCCCAGGTGCGCAAAACCCTGGAAAAACACTGGTCCCCCGAGCTGGTTCGGCTCTATGGCCTGATTCGGGCCAGCGATGCCGGACAACAGCTGATCACCGCCGAAAGCTGGCTGAAGAAGCGCCCCGCCGATGCCCTGCTGATGCTCACCCTCGGCCGCCTGAGCCTGCGCAATCAGCTGTGGGGCAAAGCCCGGGATTACTTTCAGAGCAGCCTGACCCTGCACAAGCACCCGGAAACCTGTGCCGAGCTGGCTCGTCTGTTGGCCCATATGGGAGAACACAAAAAGAGCACCGAGTACTACCAGCAGGGGCTGCTGTTGACCACCGAACGGCTCCCGGACCTGCCGCTGCCCAAAGAACCCGAGCCAACGCACTGACTTGCAGTCGCGACGGGGAAAGGCATAATACCGGGCAACCAGATCGAATAATAATAGGTTTACATCAAGAAGTAGGGAACCTATCACCGCTTAAAGGAGTTTGTCATGCCTCTGCCGGCACTGCTGCGGCTCGCGTTTGTCGTGCTACTCGCGCTTCGTTATCGTCTGAAACTCATCCTCGGCATTGTTGTCGCCGTGGTGATCGGGCTCAGCCTCACCTTCATTTCCGGAAAGATTTATCAACACCTGGATCGGGATCCGGACCGGGGCGCCATCGCGCTGGAAGACGGGGCCTTCGGGGAAAGCTACTCGACGCCCATCTACCTGGACCAGGGCTGGAGCCCGGCCGACACCCTCTGGTACTACAACACCACCCAGGGTTCGGCCCTGCTGCCCTATGACCTGTTCGTGGCCCTCGAGCAGCCCGCCTCGGAGGAGCTGTTCCGCTCGGACCACAACATGGACCGCTACCGCTACCTGCCCCAGAAACCCACCTTCTTCAATCCCGACGGTCTACCGGTGGGGTTTGCCAAGGACAGTTACCAGGGCAAAGACTATTTGGGCTTTACCTGTGCGGCCTGCCACACCGGCCAGGTGAACTATCAGGGCCAGGCCATCCGCATCGACGGCGGCCCCGCCCTGGCGGATATGGACGGCTTCCTGCACGGACTGGAAAAGGCGCTGTCGGCGGCCCGGGATATTCCCGCCAAACGGGAACGGTTTATTGATCGAGTCCTACAGCGGGACAATGACTATCGCTCGCCCGAGGCCGTCGAGGCGGACCTGGCCCAGTGGACCGAACAGATCCGCATGTACAACACCATCAATCACAGCCATATCCGCTACGGTTACGGTCGCCTGGATGCCTTTGGCCGAATCTACAATCGGGTGCTGCGCCACGTGGTCAACCGGGAACAGATGCGGGATCTATTGCTCGCCGCCGAAGGACCCACCGGCGAGCTGCTGCTCACCGAAGCCGAGGTGGACCGGGTTCTGGCAGGTATCGAGCCCACCCTGATCGATGATACGGCCTTCACCCGCATCGTAAGCCGCCTGCAGTCGAGCGACGAAGGGCTTCCCGGATTGTCCCAGCGCAACCTGTTGCGCTTGCGAAACCAGCTGCTTAACGAGCCGAATGCGCCGGTCAGTTATCCGTTCCTGTGGGACATCACCCACTCCGATTACCTGCAGTGGAACGGACTGGCCAATAACGCCGACCTGGGGCCCCTGGGGCGCAACGTCGGGGAAGTGATCGGGGTCTTTGCCAAACTGGACTGGGAAGTGAAAGAGCCCGGCTTCAGTCTGTCCGGACACCTAACCGGTCAGAGCAACAAACGGGAGCGCATCGCCTTCACTTCCAGCATTGATCTGGTCAACCTCCAGCGCCTGGAGGCTCACCTCGGTCGCCTTACCTCGCCGCAATGGCCGGAGGACATACTGGGCGAAATCAACCGGGAGCAAGCCGCCCTGGGCAAGCGCCTCTATGCCCAGCACTGTCAGAGCTGCCACCAGGTCATCGACCGCTCCGCCTGGGACCGTCTGGTGGTGGCCGAAATGACAGATATCGAGATACTGAAGACTGACCCAAAGGCGGCGGAAAACAGCGTAAATTATCAGGGAAAGTCGGGAAACTTCGAGAATACCTACCAGAACACAACCGTAGGCCCTCTGGTCCTGGAGGCGACCGCGCCCGCCGTGCAGATCCTCACCTCGGTAACCAAAGGCGCGGTTTCCACCCCCGATGCCGACAAAGGCCCACTCCGGCGCACCCTGGACTGGTTTTATGTGCTGGGGCTGTCCTGGTTTGATAATGACGTCAAATACAGCGTCAAGGCGGGGGACTATCGGCCGGATACCACGGCTCGCCCCTACCAGTCGCTGCTGGCCTACAAGGGCCGATCCCTGAACGGCATCTGGGCCACGGCGCCCTATCTGCACAATGGCTCAGTGCCCACGCTGTACGACCTGCTACTGCCGGCACGGGAGGAGGGTGACCCGGAAGAGGGGGCCTATCGCCCTGAGGTCTTTCAGGTGGGCAGCCGGGAGTTCGATCCGGTCAAAGTGGGCTTTCGCACCGAAGGCTACGAGGGTTTCACCCAGACCACGCACCGGCTTGGAGACCGAAACACGGGTCACGAATACGGCACCGATACCTTGACCGAGGCCGAGCGCTGGGCGCTGGTGGAGTATCTCAAGACCCTTTGATGCGCGGTGAGACAAATCTCACCAAACTGCCCGGAACCATTGGCGCGAAAAACACACCAAATGACGGCCTGCTCTAAAAACTAACGCCGGTAGGCGAGGTGTTTTTTGGTGTATTTCGCGCCAACTGCGTTTATCCTGTGGCCGTTTTGAGTATCGATTGTTGATTCCACCTGTGATCATGGCTGTATTGTGTTCCCTTAAGGCGACTCTCCGAGCGCCCCTTGTCCGTGCGTTGCCCGTTCTTTTGCTGTCCTCTCTGGCAGGGGCCGATAATGACCTGGCGCATCGCCCGGTCGATTTTGTTCAGGCCACCGAACAGTACGTAGTGGAAGAGGTGATGCCCCATATTCCGGGCGCGGCACTGGCCATCATTGCCAACGGGCAGATCGAACTGCTACGTGGCTACGGTGTGCGCAAGGTCGGCGGGAACGAGCCAATTAACCGGGACACACTGTTTCGCCTCGCCTCGGTATCCAAAACCATCGCCGGTACCGCTGCCGGGGTCGCCGTGAACGACCGGGCCCTGCAATGGCAGACGCCGGTCAGTCAGTTTCTCCCGCTGGATGTCAAAAACCCGGACTACCGGGATAAAATCACCCTGCAAAGCCTTCTGTCCCACACCACCGGACTGATGCCCCAGGCCTACACCAACCTGATCGAAGCCAATGTGCCCTACCAGAAGGTGATCGGGCGGCTGGACGAGGTGGCCTTCATCTGCCCACCATCCACCTGCTACAGCTACCAGAACGTGGCCTTCAGCCTGGTAGGGGACCTTCTGATGGCGGCGACCGGCGAGCGCTACGAAGACTTCACCCGCAGACGCCTGTTTCAACCACTGGGCATGAAAACCGCTTCCTTCGGTTGGCGGGCGTTTACCAGCAACTCCAACCGGGCCACGCCCCATATCAAACGGCGCGGCCGCTGGGCACCCGTAGAACCCGACCGGAACTACTACAATGTGGCGCCGGCGGCCGGCGCCAATGCCAGTATTGCCGATATGGCTCTGTGGGTCCGCGCCCAGCTGGGACAGCGCCCCGACGTGCTGCCCCACGAAGTGCTCGACCAGTTGCACAGCCCCCGGGTTGCCACCAGTTACCGTCAGGCGCATTATCGGGCCCACCCCGAGCTGCGCAACATTCACTACGGCCTGGGTTGGCGAGTATTCGATTTTGGCGAGCACCGCCAGTTCGTCCACCATGGGGGTTGGGTGCAGGGCACCCGTACCGAGGTGCTGTTCAACCGGGAGCTGCAGCTCGGGCTGGTGTTTCTGTCCAACTCGGAGAACCGTTATGCCCGGGAGGTCGTATACCGCTTTCTCGAGCTGTTCACCGACTACTACCGCCAGGTGGAAGCCCCGATTCTGCTGCAACAGGCCCGACAGGCACCGCCATGACCCCAGAGTTCATCGATCGCATTGACGCCGTCAGTCCCGAGGACTGGGACCGCCTCTGCCCATCGGATTACCCCTTTACCCGGCACGCCTTCCTGGCGGCACTGGAAGACAGCGGCAGCGTCGGAGCGGACACCGGGTGGCAACCTCAGCACCTGCTGTTACGCGACGACCAGGGCGACCTCAGGGCGGCGATGCCGGTGTACCGCAAGGATCACTCCTACGGCGAATACGTGTTCGACTGGGGTTGGGCCCAGGCCTACGCCGAGCACGGGCTGGACTATTACCCGAAACTGATCAGCGCCATTCCATTTACCCCCTGCACGGGCCCGCGGCTGCTGGCGGCGGGGCAGGAGGCCCAGTATTGGCCCGCGGCCATCGCCGCCCTGCAGCAGCAAACCCGGACCCTGGGCGCCTCGGGTTGGCACTGCCTGTTTCCCGACGAGACGCAGGCCGAGGCGCTGCGGCCAGCCGGGTTGGCGGAGCGCACCGGCTGCCAGTTCCACTGGATAAACCGCCAGTATCGGGATTTTGAAGATTTTCTCGGCCAGCTCAGCTCCCGCAAACGCAAGAACCTGCGCAAGGAACGTCGCCAGGTCGCCGACCAGGGCTTTCACTTTCAATGGAAAGTCGGAGCGGACATTCAGGACGAAGACTGGACGCTGTTTTATGGCTTGTACCAACTGACTTACCTCAAGCGCAGTGGCCACGGCGGCTATCTGACCCCGGCGTTTTTCCGCCAACTGGGTGAGCGGATGCCCGAGCAGACCCTGATGGTGCAGGCTCGGCTGGGGGAGGAAACAATTGCCGCCGCCCTGTTCCTGTTCGACCGCAACACCCTGTATGGCCGCTACTGGGGCTGTCGGGCGGAATTTGAATTTCTGCACTTTGAAACCTGCTACTATCAGGGGCTGGATTTTGTCCTGGAACGAGGACTGGCGCGCTTTGACGGTGGCGCCCAGGGCGAGCACAAGCTGGCCCGGGGCTTCGAGCCCCGGCTGACCACCTCGTTTCATCAGCTGGTGGAGCCGGCCTTTCAGGAGGCGGTGCAACACTTTGTGGCGCGCGAGCGTGAGGAGGTATTGGGCTATCTCGACGCGGCCCGGGCACACCTCCCGTACCGGCAGACGGGCCGGCAATGAGGTTCGCAACCGGCGCCTAAATCAGGTTAAATAGCGCCTCTTTGCCACGGATTCGTCGAGCCACCCCATGCCTCAACCGTCTCTCACAAGGTCCCGACCGTTTCTGCATCCCGGCCGTATTCTCGACTGCCTGGACGAAATCGATCAGAGCCCTGACGCCTACCAACTGAGCCGCCCCCGGGCCCTGCGCCGAGTGTTCGTTACCCTCGCCAGCGTCAGTGTCTGCCTGCTGATTCTGCACTACGCGAAGAACTCCTACCTGCTGTACGAGCTGCTCGGTTGGCTGGCGCAGTTGCAGTCCCTGCCAGGCGACCACTACACCAACGATCTGCTTCAGTCCCAGTGGCGACATCTGCTGGGCTATGCCTGGTGGACCGGATGGCACCTGATCTGTTTTCTGTTGATTCCGGCGTTGGTGATCCGATACCTGTGGCGCGAGCGGGTGAGCGATTTTGGCTGGCGCTGGGGCGAAACCCATCGGCATTGGCGGGGTTACCTGCTACTGCTGAGCCCGATTCTGGTGTTTGTGGTTCTGGTGAGTCAGGGGGAAGATTTCGTCAATCACTACCCCTTCTACCCCCACGCGGGGCGCAGTTGGCTGGATTTTCTGGCCTGGGAAGCGCTCTATATGACCCAGTTCGTGGTGCTGGAATTCTTTTTCCGGGGTTACATGCTGCGGGCGGTGCAGCCCGCACTCGGGGCCAATGCGATCTGGATCATGTGCGTACCCTACCTGATGATCCACTTCCCCAAGCTCTGGCTGGAAGCCACCGGGGCCATCCTGTTTGGCCTGTTTCTGGGTATACTGGCGCTGCGCTCGCGCTCAATCTGGGGCGGTGTGCTGGTCCATGCCGGGGTCGCACTGAGTATGGATATCGCCGCCCTGATTCAGAAAGACCAACTGCCCACTCAGTGGTGGCCCTTCTGATGCGCGCCGATCGCTGCCTGAGGTGATTCAAAGCAACGACCGGCCTGATCGGCGGACAGCGGGCGCGCAAAGTAATAGCCTTGCCCCAGCTCGCAACCAAGCCCCGCCAGGCAGTGCGCGACGTCTTCGCTTTCGATTCCCTCGGCGATCACCCCCAGCTCCAGTGCATGGGCCATGGAAATGATGGCCCGCACCAGGTGCAGGCCGGTGCTTTCCTTGATCTTGGCGGTAAAGCTCTGGTCGATCTTGAGCACCTCCAGCGGAAATCGCTGCAGATAACTCAGCGACGAGTAGCCGGTGCCAAAATCATCCACCATGATGCCGCAGCCCATGGCGAGAAGCTGACGCATCCGGTCCACGATCTGCGGGTTGTCATCCACCAGAATACCCTCGGTCAGCTCCAGCTTCAGCTGACCGGGCTGGACGCTGTGCTCACTCATGGCCGAGCGTACCGTCTCGATCAGGTTCGCCTGGAAAAACTGCACACTGGACAGGTTCACGCTGATATAGAAATCCTGCTCCGCCCCCTCGTTCCGTTGCCATTGCCCGATCTGCCGACAGGCCTCACGCAGGACCCAATCGCCGAGAGGATTGATCAGGCCAGTCTCCTCGGCCAGGGCGATAAACTCGCCGGGAAAGACGCGGGAACCATCGGGTTTGCGCCAGCGGATCAGGGCTTCGAACCCGGTCAACTCACCGTCCGGCAAGCGGACGATCGGTTGATACAACAGTTCAAACGCCTCGTCTTTCAGCGCCTGACGCAGGTCCCGCTCCAGAGCCAGACGCCCCTGGGCGCTCTGGTGCATGACCGCATCAAACACACAGCTGCGGGTCTGGCCCTGCTGTTTGGCCCGCTCTTTGGCGAGGGTCGCATCCCGGTAGAGTGCTTCGGCGTCGCGATAGCGGGGATGAAACAGAGCAATACCCACACTCAGAGAGAGAAAGAACTCCTGCTCCCCCAGCCGAAACGGCTGCTCAAAGGCCTGGTGCAACCGCTCCGCATCCCGCTCAATCAACTGAACCTGGGGAGCGCCCTCAAACAAAACTGCAAACTCGTCTCCGCCGACCCGGGAAACCAATCCCGACCGGGGCAGAGCCGACTTGATTCGCCGGGCGATGACCTTGAGCAACTGGTCGCCCTTGCTCATACCAAAGTTGTCATTGATCAGTTTGAACCGATTGACGTCCACAAACATCACGGCGAAAGGCGGCGTCATCGAGTCCGAGCGAGGCCGTTGGGCCCACTCATTGACCAAGGCGCTCAGCCGGTTCATAAAAAACTTGCGGTTGGGTAGGTCCGTCAAGGGGTCATTGAATGCCAGGTAGCGAAGCTCCTGCTCCATCTGTTTGCGCTCGGTAATGTCAAAGGCGCTACCCAGATATCCCCTGGCACCACTCTGCAGGCGCCCCAGCGTCACATACAGCCACCGGTGATGACCCTGCTTGGTGGTAACAAAGGTTTCCCGGTACAGATGCTCATCCTGAGCACGGGCGGTGAATTCCAGATCGGGATCAAAACCAAGCAGATCGGACACCGGCATCTGGTACAGCTCGCCCTCGCTGTAGCCGGTGATGACACTCATTGCCGGATTGATGTAGTCGAACGACTGCTCGCAGGTAAAAATGCCGCTCTCGCTGGTTTGCGCCAGCAGCTCGAAACGCTTTTCGCTGCTGCTCAGGGACGCGCTGATCAGACTGAACCGACGATCGAGCAGAACCGCGAGGAAGAGCAGCGCGATGATGATGGTCACCGCCACCGACACCAGAATGCTCAACACCTGATAGTCCATGGCCAGACCAATGACTTCGCCCTGCGAACTGGGCACAAACTCCGTGGCGGCCATGGCCACATAGTGCATGGCGGACACCGCCAGGCCAAGAATGGTCGCGCCAATCAAATAGGCCCAGATTCGGCGCACATGCCGCAGCAACCAGATATTACTGCCCAGCCCCAGCCAGGCGACCCCGACTGCGACCACCAGAGAGAGCACAAACAGGCTCGGTCGGTAATGCATGCTGACCGCCGCCATCAGGGCCTCCATGCCCACATAGTGCATGGCACCCACACCCAATCCGAGCGACAGGGCCGCGATCCAGAGGCGGTGTTTTCTGGGCAGGGGCAGGCGGGCACAGAGCAGGGTGCCAGCGGCGCCGAGCACAATCGGCACCATCGACAGGAAGGTGATACCGGGCGAGTAGGTCACCGCCACCGGCAGACGGTGCGCCAGCATCGCGGTGAAATGCATCGCCCAGACGCCGCAACCCATGGCCAGGGCACCGGCCAACACCCAGCCCCAGCCCGAGCGGAGCGAAGCGGCGGAACGGCAGCGCTCCAGAACCGGCAACAAGGTCGAGGCGGCCAGAATCGCCAGAAGTACCGCCAGAAGCACCAGACCCGGATTATGCTCGGCCATCAGGGGCACACTGTCTTCCGGAAGAGGATCAAACCGCCATATCATACTGCTACTCATCATTATCGTTATTGCCGGAAGGGATAACCTCCATTCCGATGTTATAACCGCTCCAGGTAGCGTTTCAGAGCGGATTGCTTTTCTTCGTCCTGGTCGACGAACCGCACCGTCACCCGAACCACCTGGGTATCGGGATTGGCCTCGGCCGCCTGAAGGCTGTGTATATAGCCATTGAGTTGCGACGGTGCCTCGCCCTCATCGGATTCGATATCCACCACCACGGCGTCAAACAGGCGGGGCAGGGCATCGGTACGCTGAATCAATCCGGTCAAGGCATCGGGAGACAGCTCCCGCAGCACACAGCGCAACCCCTCACCTCGGTTGCCGAGCCGCAACTGGGCCCGACCCTTGAGTTTCTTGGTTGAAGAGGAGGATGGCCGGGATTCCGGTTTCGGGGAGCGCGCTGCACCGCCGGTCAGCACATTGACCGAGTGCGCCGCGACCCCCTGGGCCGCGCTGTGAGCACCGGCTTTCGGGACTTTGCCCACGCGCGCCAACTGCTTGGTCACCTTGCGCAGAAGCTCTTCCGGGGTAAAGGGTTTGACCAGATAATCCGAAGCACCGGCCTCGACGGCCGCCACCACATGGTTTCGATCGCCCCGGCTGGCGACCATGACGAAGGGCACATCGCCCCCTTCGGCCTGCTGGCGGACCGTGCGCAACAACTCTTCGCCGCTCATGTTGGGCATTTCCCAGTCCGACAGAATCAGATCCATCGTCTGGTTTTTCATCGCCGCCAGCGCCCGATTGCCATCCACCGCTTCGAACACCTCCACCCCGGGAATGCGTTCACGGAGCTGTTTTTTCACCATATCGCGGATGAAGCTGGCGTCATCGACCACCAGAATGCGAATTGCCATTCAGTCACTCTCACGTTGTTTTTTGGCATACCGACAGGACGGGTATCGGCCGAACATGCCCAATAATGAGTAAGGGTAGCCGATTATGACGCCAATGGGGAATGCTCAGCCGGCAGAAAAGCGGCGTACGGGCGATTGCGTGGGGGCGGTTACGTAAGCCGGCTCCGGCAGTGGCGCCTGGCTGGCCTCTACCGCGGCCCGCATCCAGAACAACAGTTCGGAGGAGTCTTCAAGGACCACGTCGGGCAGTTGGTAGAAATGACTGACGGAAGAACCGGCGCCGCGCGGCTGAAGGGCGGGCATCGCCCGGTCAAGGTAGGGCTGGCGCGAGGCGTCGTCGACCCGGAAGTAGAGCCGATCGTCCGCCATGATCGCGAACAGGTGCTGCTGATGATAGAGCCCGATACCCGCAAAAATGCGCCGGTAAGACACCGGTGCCACTTGGGACAAGTGGTGCAGAGCGCGACTGAGTGCGGGCTGGCTGACAGACAAGGGTCACTTCCTTTGGTTAACAGGTGGCTTCAAGCCGCAGGTAAAACCGCTGGACGGCGCGAGTGTCCCGACTCTGGATTCAATTTTACGCGCCCTGCGAAAGGATGTAAGGGCGCGTTAAGATCATTTTGTTGTTTCGAACATTGTTTTTATGCGCTATCGCGAGTAAATACCCACTCGAGACCCTTGGACAGAGTTTCGTTGTAAGCATAGCCGTCAACATCAAACGCCTTCAGCGCCTCGACATCCTGGATGCGGTTCTGAATCGCGTAGGCCGCCATCATTCCGCGGGCCTTCTTGGCGTAAAAACTGATGATCTTGTACTGACCGCTTTTCCAGTCCTTGAAGACCGGCGTGATCAGCGGCGCCGAGAGCCGCTTCGGCTGGACCGATTTGAAATACTCATTGGAGGCGAGATTCACCACCACCGGGTTCTTCAGGGTAGCGAGTTGCTCGTTGATGGCCTGGGTCAAGCGCTCGCCCCAGAATTGGTAAAGGTTGTCACCGCGCGGATTCGCCAGCTTGGTGCCCATCTCCAGGCGATAGGGCTGAATCAGATCGAGCGGGCGGAGCAGCCCGTAGAGTCCGGACAGGATGCGCAGATGTTTCTGGGCAAAGGTGAAATCGCCGGCCTTGAATTGCTCGGCATTCAGGCCGGTGTACACGTCCCCCTTGAACGCCAGGGCCGCCTGTTTGGCGTTGCTCGAGGTGAAGGGTGTGTGCCACTGTTGGTAGCGGTCGTAGTTGAGCTGACCGAGCTTGTCGCTGAGGCTCATCAGGCTGGAGATGTCCTGGGGCGCCAGATCTCTGAGGACGCCAATCAACTCCCGGGACTGGTCCAGAAAATCCGGTTGGGTCGCTTTGTCGGTGACCGGCGCGGTTTCGAAATCCAGGGTCTTGGCGGGGGATAGCAACATCAACATAACGCAAACGCTCACTGTCGGTAAGGCGGTTTAGTAAGGGCAGGCATGTGCTGCCGTTTTGCGGCTCCAGCGGACTACTTTGGCTTCACTGCTTTAGCTTCATTACTCTGGCTTCATTACTCTGGCTTCAACACATCCTGCCACCAGTTCAGCGGCGTCGAGCCATCGGTCGGGTCGTACACATTGCCGTACATCCAGGTACTGTCCGGGTCTTTGCCCAATACCTCGTTCATGAGCTTTTCGATGGTTTCAAACCCGCAGCTGACGTGGATGGAGATCACCAGCATACGATCATTGTGCAGATCCAGCTCACCCCCGAGCTTTTCCAGCGCCGGCACCAGCGCATCGGCAATGGGCGCCATATCGCCCTTGGTGAACACCCGCAGACTGAGATTGCCGCTGCGCCGCACCAGCTCGATTTCCTGGGTCTGGGGTAGCAGCCGCACGGTGTCGCCGCTGGCAATGCCCTGGGCAAAAGCGGGGGAGCGCACCAGCTGCAGGTCGCCGGATTCCAGTTCATTGACCGGCAACTGTTCCACAATCGGCTGGCCGTCCGGCCGGGTACCGGCAAATAATTCGATGGTGCGCAACGCTTTCTTCATTCGGGTCCCCCTGCTATAAAGGGCAACATTATACACACTGAGCCCATTGAACCCGATGGGCCCATGCCGTCACTGGAGGACCTCTCTCATGAAACGCTGTCTGTCTCTGCTGGCCGTCACTGGCCTGATACTGGGCGCCACGGCCTGTTCCGTCAATCCGGTCACCGGGGAGCGTCAACTGACCCTGATGTCCGCCGATCAGGAGCTGGCGATCGGCGCCGAAAACTATCAGCCGAGCCAGCAATCCCAGGGGGGCCGTTACGTCGTCGACCCCGAATTGGGGCTCTACGTCAGCCAGGTCATGGACAAGCTCGCGGGGGTCAGCGATCGTCCCGGCCTGCCCTATGAAATCGTGGTGCTGAATAACGGGGTCCCCAACGCCTGGGCTCTGCCCGGCGGCAAGATGGCGATTAACCGGGGGCTGTTGGTGGAACTTGAGGACGAGGCTCAACTGGCGTCGGTGCTCGGCCACGAAATTGTCCATGCCGCCGCACGCCACAGCGCCTCGCAGCAAACGCGCAATGTGCTGTTGCAGGCCGGAATGCTAGCCGCCGGAGTGGCCGCTTCGCAGTCCGATTCCGAGTATGCCGGGCTGGCCATGGGTGCAGTTGGAGTGGGCGCCATGGCCTGGCAGGCCAAGTACAGCCGCAGCCACGAGCTGGAATCGGACCGCTATGGCATCCAGTACATGGTGGAAGCCGGCTACGACCCCCAGGCCGCCGTAGAGCTACAACAGACGTTCGTTCGACTGTCGGAAGGTCGGCAGAGCAACTGGCTGGACGGGCTGTTCGCCAGCCACCCCCCGTCTCAGGAGCGGGTGAACGCCAATAAGGCGCTGGCCGAGCAGTACGGTGGGGGCGTGCGCAACAAGGCGGCCTTCGATCGGGCCATGGCGCAGTTGCGGCGCGATCAGCCCGCCTACGAGCAATATCAGCAGGCCCAGAAAGCCGCATCTGAAAAACAGTATGACCGCGCTCTGGCCTTAGTGGAGCAGGCCATTGACCACCAGCCCAAAGAAAACCTGTTCTGGGAGCTGAAAGGGCAGTTGTTAATGCAGAAAAAGCAGCCCGGCGAGGCCATTGCCGCCTTTGACCGCTCCATCGCGGCCAACCCGGAGTTCTTCCGCCCGCTGGTCTACCGGGGTCTGCTGCATAAACAGCAGAACAACACCCGCCAGGCGCGGGCGGATCTGGAGCAGAGTCGCCAGCTGCTGCCGACCCAGCTTGGCAGTTACCACCTGGGTGAGCTGGCCCAACAGCGAGGCGATCGCGAAGCGGCCGTGAGTTACTACCGTGAAGTGGCCTCCGGCGGCGGCGAGCTGGGTGAAGCCGCGCAGAGCAAGCTCTCGCAGTTGGGCGTGCAGGCCGGGTCCTGACCGTCCGGAACACCGGGAGTCGGGCTCACCCCGGCTCCCTAATTCGGTATACTGCGCGCTTCGAAGCACCCAGACTCCATAATCATAATGCCCGAAGACACCCAGACTCCTAAGCCACTGGCCGCCGTTCGTGCGCTGATCCGCGCGCTTGACGCCTGCACCGAAGGGCTCGGGCGCACCGTCGCCTGGCTCGCCCCGGTCATGGTCGTCATTACCTGCACCGTCGTATTGCTGCGCTACGGCCTGGGACAAGGCTCGGTGGCACTACAGGAGTCTGTCACCTATATGCACGCCGCGCTGTTCATGCTCGGGGCGGGCTATGCGCTCAAGCACCACAAGCAGGTACGGGTCGATATTCTCTATCGTCGCTTCAGCCCCGAGGGGCGCGCCTGGGTGGATGCCCTGGGCAGCCTGGTGTTTCTGATCCCCCTGGCGATTTTTATTGGCTGGATCAGCCAGGACTTCGTGCGCAGCGCCTGGCGCATCCGGGAAGTCTCGGCCGACTCCGGCGGCCTGCCCTGGGTTTATCTGCTAAAGAGCCTGATTCCTCTACTGGCGGTGACGCTAGTGCTGCAAGCGGTCGCAGAAGTCCTGCGCAATCTCTTGCGACTGATGGGCTATCCGGCCCCCGACAGCGCGCCAACCGATGCGGCCGGGGAGGAGGAATGCTGATCGAGCTGATTCCACTGCTGATGTTCGCCGCGGTCTGCGCGGTATTGATGCTCGGCTATCCGGTGGCCTTTACCCTGGCCGGTGTGGCCCTGGTGTTTGCCGGGTTCGGCATCGTGACCGGCGTCTTTGAGCCCAACCTGTTGCGCACTTTTCCCAGCCGCATCTACGGCATCATGGCCAATTACACCCTGGTGGCTGTGCCCCTGTTCGTCTTTATGGGCACCCTGCTGGAAAAATCCCGGCTAGCGGAAGAGCTTCTGGAAAATATGAGCCGCGCCTGCCGAAGCCTGCCCGGCGGACTGGGCCTGTCGGTCATCATTGTGGGTGCGCTCCTCGCCGCCAGTACCGGTATCGTGGGCGCCACCGTGGTGACCATGGGCCTGATTTCGCTGCCCACCATGTTGCGCCAGGGCTATCACCCGTCGCTCGCCGCAGGCACCATCTGCGCCACGGGCACCCTCGGGCAGATCATCCCGCCCTCCATCGCCCTGGTATTGCTCGGTGACGTCCTGTCCAATGCCTACCAGCGGGCCCAACTCTCTCAGGGGGTATTCAGCCCGGAGACGCTTTCGGTGGGGGACCTGTTTGTCGGCGCGCTGATCCCTGGACTGGTACTGGTCAGCCTCTATCTGCTGTACATGCTTCTGGTCGCCCGGTGGCGGCCCACGCTCGCGCCCGCCGCACCGAGTGAGGAGCGGATTTCCACCGGTCGTCTGTGGCTCAGCCTGGTGCCCGTATCGGCGCTGATCATTCTGGTACTGGGCTCTATCCTGTTGGGTATTGCGACACCGACCGAAGCCGCCGGCGTGGGCGCACTCGGCGCCGCGCTACTGGCCCTGCTCAAAGGCAAGCTCGACCTCGCCCGGCTCAAAGAGGTGGCCCGCAGCACCACCATGACCAGTGCCATGATTTTCACCATCCTGATTGGCGCCTCGCTGTTCTCCCTGGTTTTCCGGGGTTTCGGCGGGGAAGAACTGGTGGAAGGCTTCTTCCATCAATTGCCGGGCGGGGTGTTCACCGCCATGCTGGTGGTGATGGTGATCATTTTTCTGCTGGGCTTTATTCTCGATTTTATTGAAATCACCTTTGTGGTCGTCCCCATTGTGGGCCCGGTGCTGCTGGCCATGGGGGTCGACCCCATCTGGCTGGGGATCATGATTGCCCTCAACCTGCAGACTTCTTTCCTGACCCCGCCGTTTGGCTTCGCCCTGTTCTACCTGCGTGGGGTGGCGCCCGCCTCGGTCGCCACCAGTGCCCTGTATCGTGGCGTGATTCCGTTTATTGTGCTGCAATTGCTGGTACTCTGTGCTCTGGCGCTGTGGCCGGGGCTTGCCACCTGGCTACCGCAGCAACTATCCCTGTAAAATCAGCATTCCATTACTGAATTATTCGAGGTACTGAGTTCATGGCCATGCAAGGCATTGATGAGGATCCCACCCCCCACGGTGAACTGACCCTGCAAACCCTGTCCATGCCCGCCGACACCAATCCCTATGGCGATATTTTTGGCGGCTGGTTGATGACCCAAATGGATCTGGGTGGTGCGATTCTCGCTCAGGAAGTGGCCAAGGGCCGGGTCACTACGGTGGCCGTGGGCAGTATGGTGTTCTTGCGGCCGGTACCCGTAGGAGCAACCGTCAGTGTTTATGCCAGCACACTGGATGTCGGGCGCACCTCCATCCGCACCCTGATCGAAGTCTGGATCAAGGAGTGCGGTAATCGCGACATGACCAAAGTGACTGAGGGCGAATTTGTTTATGTCGCCATCGACGACAATGGCCGGACCCGGCCGGTGCCCAAATAACCGTCCTCCCAGAAGCGCGCGGCTTTACAGTCGCGCCTGCTCGACCCCGCCAAAATCCCGTACTTACACGACTTTACTAACAAATCTTAACCGCTACCTTTACAGTATTCTGCTAGCTTTTAATGACCCGATGGGTTCGCAAATACAGTTGAAGGAAGACAGGTCCATGATAAAAGACGATGCTCAACGCTACGGTTGGTTGTCCATCACCGTGCACTGGCTGTCCGCTCTGTTGGTGATCGCCATTTTTGGCATTGGATTCTACATGGTGGACCTGACGTACTACGACAAGGGCTATCACGAACTCCCCAAACTGCATGTCAGTCTCGGACTGTTGCTGGCCATGCTGTTGATTGTGCGAATCGGCTGGCGGGTCAGTCAGCGGGGTAAGCCACAGCCGCTGCCCAACCACAGTCGTAAGATCCGCCTCGGGGCAGCTGCAATGAAACATCTCCTGTATCTGTTGATGCTGGTGATGGTCGTGACCGGCTATCTGATCAATACCGCCAAGGGCGATCCCGCGGATTTTTTTGATCTGTTCAGTGTGCCCGCCACCTGGCAGTTGAGTTCTGATGGCGTCGATCTGGTTGGAGAAATCCATGAGATCGCCGCCTGGCTGCTGATTCTTCTGGCGCTCGCCCACGCCGGCGCGGCGCTTTGGCACCATTTTGTGATCCGGGATCGGACCCTGCTGCGTATGCTTCGCCCTGGTAAATCCGACCCCAAACCGTAAGCCACTTTTGTTTCTCAACCGTTAAGGAGTAAGACCATGAAAAAGACGTTAGCCGCATTGACTCTGAGCAGTATTGGTTTGGCCAGCGTTCCGGCAGTGGCCGCCGATTATGTGATCGACACCGAAGGCGCACACGCCGCCATCAACTTCAAAATTCAGCACCTGGGCTACAGCTGGCTGACCGGTCGATTTAACGACTTCGAAGGCAGCTTCAGCTACGACGCCGACAAGGTCGAAGACAGCAAAATCACCGTGACCGTCGATACCAGCAGCATCGACAGCAATCACGCGGAACGGGATAAGCACCTGCGCAGCGATGATTTCCTGAGCACCGACAAACACGGCGAAGCCAAGTTTGTCAGCAAGCGCATTGAAAATGTCGAAGACAATGGCGAAGAGTTTGATGTCGTTGGTGACCTGACCCTGCACGGTGTCACCAAAGAAATCACCATCGAAGTGGAAAAGGTCGGCGAGGGTGAAGATCCCTGGGGCGGCTACCGCGTTGGCTTCGAGGGCGACGTTGAGCTGACCCTGAAAGACTTTGGCATCGACTATGATCTGGGCCCGGCATCGCGCGTGGTCCACATGGAACTGCACATCGAAGGCATTCGTCAGTAAACCTGATTTTGCCTTGACCAAAAAAACAGCGGGGCCTTTGTGCCCCGCTGTTTTTTATGCCTGCGCCAATACGTTGATTATTCTTCCCCGTCGGACCCGGCCCCGTCCGCTTTTACCTGCTCGCGAATGTCGTAATAGGTGTGTTCCGTTATTTTGTGATAGTCGGTCACGTCCGCCAAAAAGGTCCGATAGGAGTCCCACACTTTTTGAAACAGCGGATCTTCCTCGGCCTGCAGTTCGAAGAGTTCCCTGGAGATATCATATAGGCGTTGAATCACATCGTCCGGTAAGCGCCGCAGCTCTGTCCCCTCTTTCGCCACCATATCGTTCAGCGCGCGAGGATTTCGCGCGGTGTATTGATCCAGCATATCCTGATTCGCGGCGCGGGCCGCGTGGGTGACAATGGCCTGAAGGTCATCCGGCAATGCCTCGAAAGCGGGCTTGTTGACCAACAGCTCCAGCGTCGAACCCGGCTCCTGCCAACCCGGGTAGTAGTAATACCGAGCGATCTGATCAAACCCGAAGGCCTGATCGTTGGACGGTCCCACCCATTCGGCAGCGTCGATCACCCCCGTCTGCAATGAGGTATAGAGTTCGCCGCCGGGGATATTCACTGAACTGCCACCGGCGCGATTGAACACATCCCCCGCCAGACCCGGAATACGCATTTTCAGCCCGCGCAGGTCCTCAATGCTGTTAATCTCTTTGTTGAACCAGCCGGCCATCTGAATGCCGGTGTTGCCGCCGGGAAAGGGAATGATGTTGAAGGGCGCGTAGACCTCTCGCCACAATTCCAGGCCGCCGCCGTGGTGCAACCAGGCGTTCATTTCCTGAGCGTTCATGCCAAACGGAATGGTGGTAAAAAACTGTGCGGCGGGGGCTTTGCCACGCCAATAGTAGCTGCCGCCGTGGCCCATTTCCGCACTGCCATCCGACACCGCATCAAACACGCCCATGGCGGGCACGATTTCCCCGGCACCGTACACGCGGATCTGCAAACGGCCGCCACTCATGGCCTCCACCATATTGGCAAATTCCTGCGCGGTGGTGCCCAGGCCGGGAAAATCCTTCGGCCAGGTGGTGACCATGCGCCACTGGTACACACGTTGCTCCTGCACCTCACCATCGACCATGACCGCCACGTTGTCGGTGGCCTTTTCCATGACCAACAGGGAAAACAGGGCCGCCACCAGGGCGACCAGTAGCAGAATGATCAGAGGGGACCAACGGGGTTTGGAGGTTGTGTTTTTGGAGGTTGCGTTCATAGTCACTGTGCGCTGTTATGTTTTTCTTTCGGCAGGACCTGCCTGCCCTACATTGGAACCAGTTTCGCGTATTGCAGCACCAACCACTTGCTGCCTTCATCGTCGAAATTGACCTGTACCCGGGCGTGGGCGCCCTGGCCTTCAAAGTGGAGGATAACACCTTCGCCGAATACGCCGTGGCTGACCCGCTGGCCCAGGTGGAATCCGGTGTCTTCACCGGAATCGGTCAGGCTGACGTTATTGGCCCGGCCGTAATCGCCTTTACCATAACCCATGGGTCGGGTAACGGTGGTTTTCAGGCGCACTTCCTGAATCAGTTCCGCCGGAATTTCCCGCACGAAGCGGGACAGGGCGTTGAAGGTTTCCGCGCCGTACAGCCGCCGGGTTTCGGCATAGCTGATGTACAGCTTCTCCATGGCGCGGGTGATCCCCACGTAGCACAGGCGCCGCTCTTCCTCGAGCCGGTCCGGATCCTCCATGGACATTTTGTGCGGGAACAGATTCTCTTCCACCCCGGCAAGAAACACCAGTGGAAACTCCAGACCCTTGGCCGAGTGCAGGGTCATCAACTGGACCGCGTCTTCAAACTCGTCCGCCTGGGTTTCGCCGGCATCCAGCGCGGCGGTGTCCAGAAACTGCTGCAACACCGACAGCTCGTCTTCCTCGGCGGCATCAAACACCCGGCAGGCGTTGACCAGTTCCTGCAGGTTTTCCTCCCGGGCTTGACCTTTTTCGCCTTTTTCCTTGCGATGAAATTCCAGCAGCCCGGTTTCATCCAGTACCAGCTGGGCGATGTCGCCCAGGGGTTCTTCCGTACTGTGATCGGCGAGCGAGTCGATCAGTTGCATAAAGCCTTTGAGCGCATTCGCCGCCCGGGCGGGCAGGGCGTTGTTGGCAATGATCTGCGCCGAGGCTTGCCACAGGGACAGGTTCTGATCGCGGGCGCACTCGCGGATCGCATCCAGGGTTTTGCCACCGATGCCCCGGGTGGGCGTATTGATCACCCGCTCGAAACCCGCATCGTCATCGGGGTTGGCGATCAGGCGCATATAGGCCAGGGCGTTTTTGATTTCCAGGCGTTCGTAGAAGCGTTGGCCGCCATAGATGCGATAAGCAATGCCCTCGCGCAACAGCGCTTCTTCCAACACCCGGGACTGGGCGTTGGAGCGATACAGAATGGCGGAGCTGGAGTAACTGTTGCCCTGCTTGACCCAGTCTTCGATGCGCTCGACGATAAACCGCGCTTCATCCTGTTCGTTGAACGCGGCGTAGAGTGCGATCGGCTCGCCATCATCCCCGTCGGTCCACAGCTGTTTGCCCAGGCGACCGAAGTTGTTGGCAATCACCGCATTGGCGGCCTTCAGGATGGTACCGGTGGAGCGGTAGTTCTGTTCCAGGCGGATGGTCTGGGTGCCCGGGAAGTCATCGGTAAAGCGCTGAATGTTTTCAATGCGCGCGCCGCGCCAGCCATAAATGGACTGGTCATCGTCGCCCACGGCGGTGACCTTGGCCGTCTTACCGGCGAGCACCCGCAGCCAGGCGTACTGAATGCTGTTGGTGTCCTGGAATTCGTCCACCAGAACAAACGGAAAACGGCGCTGGTAATGCTCCAGGATGTGGGGCTTGTGCAACCACAGCTCGTGAGCGCGCAGCAACAGTTCGGCAAAGTCCACCAAGCCACTGCGTTGGCAGTCCTCCTCGTAGGCACGATAGATCATCAGCATGGTGCGAATATACGGATCGCCGTTGTCCGGGATGTGCTGGGGGCGTAGGCCTTCGTCTTTCTGTCCATTGATGAACCACTGGGCCTGACGGAACGGCCACTTGGACTCATCCAGTTCCAGGCGCTGATACACCCGCTTGATCAGGCGCAGTTGATCGTCGCTGTCGAGAATCTGGAAATTCTGGGGCAGCCCGGCATCCTGCCAATGCGCCTTGAGCAACCGATGCGCCAGCCCGTGGAAGGTACCCACCCACATGCTGCGGGTATTCACCGGCTGGCCGGTATCGGACAGCAGCGTTTCCAGGCGGGCGCGCATTTCCCGCGCGGCCTTGTTGGTAAAGGTGACCGCCATGATGGAGTAGGGCGATACCTGCTCGACCTGAATCAGCCAGGCGATCCGATGCACCAGCACCCGGGTCTTGCCGCTGCCCGCACCGGCCAGAATCAACTGGTTATGGGCGGGGGCGGAAACGGCCTCGCGCTGGGCGTCGTTCAGATCGTTAAGCAGGGCGGATACATCCATGGGCAGGTCGCTGGTTGGTGACTGGGGGTTTTGATGGCGTTAAACGAGCGCGACAGTGTACCGGTTTTTGTGTCCCTTTTCAGGCCGGAAGCGCCTCGAATCTGGATAAACGTACAGGCTCATATCAGGATCGTCAAGGCGATGCGCCTCAGGACGGCCGCACGTGACGCCCCAATACACGCTGACCTTCACGCTTCACCTCGACCCGGTTGCGCCAGCCCCACAAACGCTCCCGCGCGGCACGGGCGGCCTCGGTCAGGTCGACAATGGGTTCGGGGTAGGCGAGATCAAACATCATCCGCTCCATCGGCGCCAGCGCCCAGGGCTGATGGAGCAACGGCACCGGCAACTCGGCCAACTCCGGCAGCCACTGGCGAGTGAAAGTGCCGTCCGCATCCTGCTGCTCCGCCTGGCGCACCGGGTTATAGATGCGGATGGTGTTGACGCCGGTCACCCCGGCCTGCATCTGAAACTGGGGGTAGTGGATACCCGGCTCAAAATCGAGAAACAGGCGCGCGAGATGCGTCACACCCCGACGCCAATCAATGTTCAGGTGGTGGCACAACACGCTGACCAGCATGGCCCGCATCCGGAAGTTGATGTAGCCGGTCTGGTGCAGGCAGCGCATGCAGGCGTCCACCAGCGGGATGCCCGTTTGGCCCTCACGCCAGGCCTGAAGGTCGTCTTCGACCCGGTCATCGGTGCGGTAGGGGAAGGCCTCGTAGGCCCGGTTGACCGGCCGGTGCTCCATGGCGCACTCACTTTCGAACTTCTGGATAAAGTGGCAGTGCCAGTGCAACCGGGAGCTGAACGCGGTCAGGGGGTAGCGCCATCCCGGCGCCTGCCGGCGCTCCAGCGTGGCCTGATATACCTGGCGCAGGCTGAGATTCCCCCAGGCGAGGTAGGGCGAGAGCCGAGAGCAGTGTTCACGGCTGTCGGAGGGGCTGGAAATCGCCCGACGGTAATCCCGCCCCCGATGCTCTAGAAAACTCGCCAGGGTCTGGCGGGCGGTCCGAATGCCGCCGCGCTGAAAGGCCGGATTCTCCCGGCACCACGACTCGGGCGCAGTACCTGAGCCCAGATCCTCCGGCAAAACGACCCACCGGATGCGTTCCAGCTCGGGATCCTGCGGCGCGGCGCCCAGGGTCCGATACCAGTCGCGGTCCCACCGGCGACGATCGGGCAAACCGCGCTGAACGGCGCCGGTGGGTGATTCATGCCAGGGGACGCCCCGCGTCCGACACCAATCCGCGACCGCTTTGTCCCGCTCAAAGGTCACCGCCAGGCCGGTCTCCTGGTGGCTGAACAGGCCCGCCACCGGTCGGCTGCGATCGATCTCTTCCAACAGCGCGGTGACCGACCCCCAGAGCCGGTGAACTTTGCCGCCCAGGGGCGCCAGCACCCGATCGAGATCATCCAGCGATTGCCAGATAAACCGCCAGTGACGCTCGTCGTAGTGAGGGTCATCGAGCAATTCCGGCTCAAAACAGTAGATCAGCGACAGGGGCTCGGGTCGGGTCGCCGCGTCGGCCAGAGGGGCGTGATCGGTCAGGCGCAGGTCGCGCTTCAGCCAGACCAGATTGATGGGTTCAAGCTCAGTCACGAACGGGCAATGGGCCAGTCGGCAGCATCCACCGAATCGAGCGGGGTCAGCTCGCGGTTGTCGCCCCATCGGCGCACGTATTCACCGTCGGGGTCGAACTGGGCGGCCTGTTTCGCCAGATTGAAGTGCCGACCGCCGCGGGGGTCGGCGCCCACGCCGGCAATGTACTGCCAATTGCCCCAGTTGCTGCCGACCTCGTAATCAATCAACTGCAGTTCAAACCAGGCGGCGCCGTAGCGCCAGTCCACCTGCTGCTCGTTGACCAGGGCACTGGCGACAATCTGTCGGGCCCGATTGGACAGATAGCCGGTGCGGTTCAACTGGTTCATGGCGGCATTCACCAGCGGGTAGGGCGTGGCGCCCTCACACCATTTGCGAAACCGCTCGGGATAAAAGCTGGTATTGAGCGAGCGCCTCGGCCGGCCGCCAAACCGATAGAGATCCGCACCATAGGCTCGGGCCATCCACTGAAAGTATTCCCGCCACAGCAGTTCGAACCGGATCCACTCGGTGGATTCATTCGCCCCGTAGTGCCGCTCGTAGTTCACCAGCGCGCTATGGACCTGTCGCGGCGACTGGCAGCCTCGCGCCAGCCAGGGCGAGAACTTGGTGGAGGAAGCCCAGTCGTCCAGCGCATTGCGGGTGTGTTTGTAGTGGGCTGGCGCATCGCTGTCGAAATAGCGAATCCGGTGCATGCGGGCGGCATCTTCCCCACCGCGAAAGCGACAGCCGTTGCGCTCGGGCGGAACCGGTATCTTGCGGCCTTCGGCCGGGCTCGGCGGCAGGGCTGACAAAAAGCCCCGGGCTTCGGGAATCGGGCACTGTTCGACGCGTCGGCGAAACTGCGAAAAGGTGGTTGGCAGCTCCGTCAGGTGAAAACCCAGTTGCTCGGCGTTGAACAGGGTCTGATTCTGAATGTCCACGAAGCTCAGTTGCGGGTAGTGGTCGCGCAGCCACTGCCAGTCACGCCGCTCGTAATAGCCGGGGTGGTCGCTGCGGTAGAGGTGGGTAATGCTGTAGCGGGAAATCAATGCCGGTACGATGTCCAGCGGTCGCGCCCAGATGACGTTTAGATGCTGGCCCAGGCTACGCAGACTGGTGTCCAGGGCGCGAAGCGCTTCCAGTAAGAACCGCTCCCGGTGAATGCCCAGTGGCCGGGTCAGTGCCAGAGAACCGGGCCGGAACCAGGCAGAGTCCACCACATACAGGCAGATCAACTGATCCACTTCCGCTGCGGCACGAGCCAGCCCCGGCTGATCCGATACCCGCAAATCATCTCCGAACCAGTACAAACCTACTCGCCGCACGGCACCCCCTCCGGACGTTTACCCTGAAGGGCAGGTTACGGGCGCCGGTCGGGGTCAGATCATTCGGTAGGGGGTGCAACCACAACCTGATTGCGGCCCTGACGCTTGGCGGCGTAGAGCGCCTGATCCGCTGCCCCGAGCCACTGCTCGGCATCCTGGTAGGCCAGGCTCCAGGGCGCTATGCCCAGACTGGCGGTAACTTCGATGGTCTGATCGAGGCATTTGAGCGGTTGCTGCTCGATCACCGAGCGAATCCGCTCCGCAAAGCACTCGGCACCTTCCAGATCGGTTTCCGGAAGGATGATGGCAAACTCCTCCCCACCGTAGCGACCGGCGATATCGGGTTGGCGCAGATTGAACTTGATCAGACTGGTGACCTGACGGATCACCTCATCCCCCACCATGTGGCCATAGGTATCATTGATCGGTTTGAAATGATCAATGTCCAACATGACCAGAGCCGCTTCGGAACCGTAGCGAAAGTGCCGCTCGAATTCGGTCTGCAGGAACGACTCCCAGGTGCTGCGATTGAGCAGCCCGGTGAGCCCGTCGGTCTGGCTCAGCCGCTTGAGCTGGGCGTTGCTTTTTTCAAGTTGGCGTCGGCTGCTCGCCATATCGGTCACGTCATACACCAGCAGACAGACCCCTTCGACCGCGCCGCGCTGATCGGTCAGCGGGAAGAAGGTGATGTTCTGGAACATGTAGGCTTCGGTGCCGGTAATCGGGCGGCGATTGCGGAACCGGAACAGGTAGGGTCGCTGCTCCCAGACGCTGAAGGTTCGGGTGTTCAGCAGGCGGACGGTGTGCAGCTTGCGCTCCAGCCACTCCCGGGGCAGGTCCGGAAACAGCTGAAACAGATCCGCGCCCTGGGCCTCGTCGGCGCGGATGCCGCTGTGGTTTTCCATAAAGCCGTTCCAGGAACGCACCCGGTTGTCGCCGTCGAGTACCACGATTCCCACCTCGATGGTCTGCAACAGATCCATCAGCCAGTGCACATCGCTCAGGGTAAACTCGGTACGGTTCACGAAGCGCCCTCCGGATCGGGCCGCAGGTAATCCAGCGTTTCCTGCAGCCGGGGAATCGAATCCTCGGTAAACAGTAGCAACAGATTGCCCAGAATATTGTGGTTTTCCACCGCAAAGGACACTTCGATGCTCAGCATCTGCTCCCAGAGGTGGCTGTTGTGGTGCAGCAGATCGTCCATGGTGACGTGGGTGCCGAGCACCACCGGCGGCGTGATTCTCGGCGACAGGTGCAACTGCTCCCCCAGGCCTTTCAGGAAGGCGCCCGCCAGAATGCCGGACAGGTCCATCAGGACTTCGAGCTCTTTGTGGGACGCGTTGTCGTCCTGATAACCGAGCAGGGCACTCATGTCCTCCACGCTGCTATCACTGAACAAGAGCAGCGCTTCCCCGCCCAGGCCTCCGCCCACGAACCCCTGACTGACGCCAGACCACTTGTGGTAGCTGCTGCCAGCGGTCAGCGCCATATTGAGCTCACTGGCCGCAAGCATGTTGACTTTCGGCACCGACAGCTCCACAAACACCCCCAGCAAGCGGGCCAGCAAGTCACCGGCCTGGCCCATGGCGATATTGGCCTGTTCCTGCAACACATCGTGCCAGGTGGTACTGCGGTCAGGGCTTTCCGGGTGCACCGCCAAGCGGCGATCTTCAGAGGGATCGTAGAGCCCGAACTCCACCAGAACCGACTGCAGTTGCGCCGGGTCCAGGGGCTTGCGGATCATCTGGACGGCACCGAGATCCCGCACCCGCTGTTCCGCCTCCGGCTGGATATCCCCCGAGACGACGATCACCAGCGTCGGCCAATCCCGGGCCCGAATTTCCCGTAGCACGGCGTAACCGTCCAGCACCGGCATGTTCAGATCGAGAAACAGGATATGACCCCGATCGGCCTCGAGGTAGCGCAGACACTCCTCGCCATCACAGGCAAAGCTGACCAGTACATCCCAGTCGGGAGGCAGGGCGCGGAGCATTTGCTTGCGAGCGACCAGGGAGTCATCGCAAATCAGGAGCGGGGTGGTCATAGGGACCTTGTTGTCGTTAAAAAAGACCTATGACCGGAGTATATCAGTTAAAGAGAGGCCCCACAGGGGTGCCTGTGGCGGAGGCGAGCCGAGGGCGCCTCCGCCAAAAAAGCCTCAGGGTCAGTGCCCCTCCGCTTCCTCTTCGGTGGGCAGGGTCACCAGGTAGGCGACGATATCACGCAACTGGCTGCGATTGAGCAGTTGCCCCATGGGCGGCATGCCCGAGCCGGAGTACTCGGTGGACACCACCTCGGCCTTGGCCACCTCAATGCGCTCCTCGCCATCGACAATGGTCATACTGTCCTGACTCTCGGCCTCAAAGAAACCGCTGACCGTCTGACCATTGTCCAGCGTAACCGACACCCGACCGTGGCCGGCGGGAACCCGGGCGCCCGGGTCCACCAGCGCCTCCAGCAACTGGCGACGGCTCAGCTGGTCCCCGATAGCGGTGAGCTCGGGACCCACCCGAGCGCCGCGGTGGCCGACCATATGACAGCGGATACACTGGGCACTGTTGCTGTAGCGGAACAGGTTCATCCCCGCATTCGGATCGCCGCCCTCCAGGGCTTCCCGGTACACCTCGAGGGGCTTATTGCGGTTCTTGCTCGCCTCGTAGGCCTCCAGCTCGGCGATCAGGGTCTCGTTACCGGTGGCCTGGGCCGCCTCGATCACATCCAGTTGCACCGCGGCAGGCAGCTCACCGGAGCGCAGGGCCGCCAGGGATTCGCCAAGCAACGCGTGGGCACTGGCGTGATCGACATTCGCCAGGGAGCGGTAGGCCGCCTGCTGTTCAGGCAGGGAGCCGTTATTCAGCAGCACCCGATGCAGCTCAACCACCTCCTCTGTCGGCAGGTCGAGCTTGGGCAGCAGGGCCAGCGCGGCCATGCGCACGTCGGTATCGGCGTCGTTGGTGGCGGTCAGGGCCGCCTGGCCCATATCCGGGTAGTCCAGCGTGAACAGCGCCTCCAGAGCCGCGGCCCGAACCATCGGGCTGGCGTCGTCTTTCAGGGTTGCCGCCAGGGCGTCGCTGGCACCTTCGATGCCGAGCATCGCCAGGGCGCTGGCCGTGGCCGCACGAACTTCCGGGCTGCGATCCTGCAGCAACTCGGCCGACAGGGCCATCAAGGGTTCGCTGGCCTGCTCGCTCGGGTGGGATACCACTCCGCGATGACGGCCCGTCACCCGATCAAAGGCCGAGCTCTCCGGCCAGACCGACAGGGTGTGAAGGGCCTCGGCGCGCAGGACACCGTCGATGTCGTCGCGTTGGGCGAAGCCCAGCAGGCGCTCCACCGAAGCGTCGCCACCCACATAGAGGTTGGCGTTGATCAGGCGGCGCAGCAGAGGCTCATTGGTAAATTCCGTGGTTGCCAGCAGCTCGGCCAGGGCCGGCAGCGCGGCATCCACGTAATGATCGTCGCTGATGCCGCGGGCGGCGTTGGTCACCACAAATTCACTGGCATCATCCAGGAAGCGGGCCAGTTCCGGGCTCTGCAGGCGTTTCAGCGCCACCACGGCGGCAATGCGCACCGCTTCGGAGGCGTGAGTCTCCAGGTTGCCCAGCGTCTCGGCATCGCCCATGCGAGCCAGGGCAATCGCCCCGGCCTGACGAAGGTAGACATCTTCATCGTCGTTCGTTTCCAGCATGGCGATCACCGCCGACTGATCCTGCGGGTTACCGATGCGACCGAGCGCCTGGGCGGCGAAGAACTGCACCCGGGCACTGTCATCGGTCAGTAGGGGCAAGAGGTCCGGGCGGGCATCGGCAAAGGCCACATCGCCCAACACCTTGGCCACCTGGGCACGAATTTCGGGATCGGCATCACTCAGCAACGGCAGCAGCACGGCGGCACGGCTCGAGTCCTGACGGGTAAGCTGGCCAATGCCCCAGAGGGCGTGAATACGGGCCAATTGATGATCGCTGTTCTGCGCGACCTCCAGCAGGCTGGCCTGATCGTCACGGGCCGCGAGAGCCAATTGGGCGCGCTGACGCACACGCATATCAGGGTGACTCAGGTGCTCTACTAGCTCATTCGCGTCACGTTCAGCGAAGTTCGCCTCCAGAAGCGCCTGGGTATTGTCCCGCTGAGCCTGGTCGACGCCTTCGGTGACATCCATTTTCCAGATACGGCCCTTGCCGTTGATGCCCCAGCCTTCGATCCAGTCGCTCATGAACAGCGAACCGTCCGGACCAAAGTCCAGGCCGGTGGCCTGTACGCCGCGGAAGATGTTCTGGTCTGAAGCCAGTTCGAACGATGCACCTTTGGGTTCCAGGGTAAACGCGTTGATACCGGAGCGGGCCGCCGAGCCGACAAACTCCACCACGAAGAAATGGTTGTTCCAGCGCTCGCTCAACGCCGTGCCCGGGTTGTACACCATGCCGGTGGGGCCGGCGTGATAGGGGGCGATGGGAGGCAGAATGTGGGCGGACTGGTCTTCAAAGCGGGGTTTGAAGTAGTCCTCGTCCATCCACACCTTGTAGGTGTTGTTTTTCGGGTCCTTGTATTTCCCCAGTTGCCAGTTGGTGCGCCAGCCGGTGTCGGAGCCGTCAATCAGGTAGACCACCCGCTCGTATTCACCCTCATGGTCGCCATCGTTATCGACGGTGATCAGGTTGCCGTATTTATCGAACGTGAACTCGTGGGTATTGCGCACGCCGCGGGCAAACACTTCAAAATTGCTGCCGTCGGGCTCACTGCGGACGATCACGCCCTGATTGGGGTAGGCGTACTCGTTGCCGTCAACGTCGGTGATATTGGCGCCAATGTCGCCGATTCCGTAGTAAATCCGGCCATCCGGCCCCAGCGTGACGCCGGACATGCCGTGGCCACTGAACCCCACGTGCACGGCAAAACCATCGGAAATGGCCTGCTTGGTATCGGCTCTCAGGTCGCCATCGGTGTCTTTGACCCGCCAGGCGTTCGGGGCAACTCCCAAGAACAGTTCATCCAGTTCGTTGTGATAGTAGATGCCGCCCAGCACATCGGTCACTTCGCTGTGGAAGTCCTTCAGGAAGCGCCGGCTTTCATTGGCCCGGCCGTCACCGCTGGTGTCCTGCAGGAGAATGACTTCCTCTTTGACCACCGCCAGATCTCGCCAATCCCGGGAACCGTCGTTGTTGCGGTCGTCCAGCCAGGCATTCTGCTCGCTGTTTACCGGGGCCAGCTCTTCTTTCAGAAACGCCCGCCGATCCTCGACGCTGGTCCAGGTCATGGAAGAGTGTTCCCAGTCCGGGTAGCGGCGGATATCAAACTCGGAGTTGTTGCTGCGGTTGGTCACCGCGGCCCACACCCGGCCCTGGTAGTCCACACTGATCGCCACCGGGTCGGCCAGCAGTTTCTCCGACGCCCAGAGATCCACGCTCAGGCCGTCAATCGGCTCAAGGTTCACCTGGCGCATCACCCGCTCGCGGGCGGAATCAGCTTCGGTATCACTCAAGGCAATCACTGCCGCATCGGTATCGCTGAGCGGAGCCACCGCTTCAGACTGAGCGGGCGCCTGACGTTGTTCCGGGGTCGGGGAGGAGGTGTTGTCATCCGGCGCGCAGGCCACCAGCAACACGGAGAGGGACGCCGCAACCAGCGGGCGACCGAAAACGGGGTCTCGTTGTTTCATTGCCTTCTCACACATCTTTATGGTTTTGGATGATTCATGCAGCTTGGGCGACCGGTTGGGAGAGCCTGCTCAGAAGCCGCGCTTACTTAGGGTGGTACAGACCACGAGGGAGTATAGGGGAGCGCTGAGAAGATTTATACGTCTTATCAGCTAAAAAATGTTTATGTTTAAAACTCCCCGAACGTTTTTGTCGCCGATATAAAGAACTCCCGATTACCATCACCGCCCTTGATCGGGCTCGCAAACCAGGCATTGACCGTCAGTCCCAGGGTGTCGCACTGGGCGCGAATTCGCTGCTCCACCTCGGCATAGAGACGATCGTCGCGGACAATTCCGCCTTTACCGATGCCCGCCTTGCCCACTTCAAATTGCGGCTTGACCAGGCTGAGCAGGTGCCCGCCCGGTTTGAGCAGCGCCGGCAACCCGGGCAAAATCAGCGTCTGGGAGATAAAGGACACGTCCATCACAATCAGATCAAAGCCCTCTGGCGCCTCCGCCAACAGGGTGTCTCTGGGCAGATCCCGGGCATTGATGCCTTCAAAAAACACCACCTTGGGGTGGGTTCTCAGGGCGGGTACCAGCTGATCCCGACCGACATCCACTCCGACCACCCGGGCGGCGCCGGCCTGCAACAGACAATCGGTAAATCCGCCCGTGGACTGGCCCACATCCAGTGCCACCCAGCCCTCGGGATTCAGGCCCGACTGCGCCAGCGCGCCACGCAACTTCAAGCCACCGCGGGAGGCGAACTGATCTTCATCCCCCGGCTCGACGTCCAGAGCCTGATCTTCCGACACTTTGGCGCTGGCCTTGTTCAGTACCTGCCAATCGCCGCTCGCCTGACAGCGAACCCGCCCGGCCTCGATCATTCTCTGGGCCTGACTGCGGGTATCCGCCAGGCCACGGCTTACCAGAGCTTTATCCAATCGTTCCACATTATTGCCTTTCGCTGGGAGGTTCTTGGGTAAGTGAAGACTCACCATCACCTGACTTCACTCGGGGCGGCGACAGGGGTTGCCCCTGGGCTCGGCGAACGATCCAGCGCAGGCCGGCGCCGATATCCGGGCGCTCCATCTGCAGTTGCGGCGGAACCGGTTGCCATTGCCCATCCACCCGCTCGGCCACCACAAAGTTGAAGCTGTAAAAGGGCTCTTGCCCCATGCGCAGGTCGGTAATCCGCGCCACTCCGTCCCGCGCGCTGACTTTGAAAAATCCCTTACTGAACCAGGCGATTCGCTGCACCCCCCAATCGTTCTGTAGGGATTCATACAACGCCCGGTCGCGCTCGAAGCGATCGAACTCAATGGCACGGTCGCCATCGGCCAGGGCATAGAAGCCCTCGTAATAGTTATCCGGCGTCATGACCAACACCCGCCAGAGCAGTGTGTTGAATGCACTGGGGGTCACCAGGACCCGCTCGACCGGCCAGTCCCGGTCCGCCAACTCGCGCTCGACTCGGGTTTCTACCCAACTCTGGGCCGCCATACTCCAGAGCAGATAGCCCGTGGTCAGCGCCAGTCCCCAGTGGTTCGCCCGGTGCCGACCGCCCAGCGCCAATAGCAGCCCGACCAGCAGTGGCAGCGTGTACAGGGGGTCGATGATAAACAGGCTGGCCACCCCGAACGGGTAGTCGGTAAATGGCTGACCGATCTGGGTCCCGTACACCGTCATGGTGTCGAGCAGCACATGGGTAATCAGAATCAGCCACAGCGCGGCCCACCACCGTCGGAAGCCTCCGGAGGGCATCCAGCGGGTGATCAACCAGGCAAACAACGGAGAGAGCAGCGACAGATAGAACAGTGAGTGGCTGGCGCCGCGGTGATAGGTGACATTGCGGATCGGATCGCCGTAGTCCACAAACGAATCCAGGTCCGGCAGGGTGCCGAAAAACGCGCCCACCAGTGCCGAGCGCCAGACCGGCACCCGCCGGCCCATTACCGCGACACCGACGGCGGAGCCGAGGGTCATTTGTGTCAGTGAATCCATCTTGGTCTGCGTGCCTCTCAGATCGGGCGGCCTGCGGCCGATACAAGCCGCGCTATTTTACGCGACTGAACCACCGAATGTTACGCCAGAGAAGCCAAAAGCGACGCCAATTAGTCAGGCACTTGAGGAGAATGAGCCGGACTCAGTCCCCCAGAAGATAAGCCTCAACAATGTCCGCATAATCAACCGGCTGAATGACATAACCCCCGTTCTGAAAACGCTGTAACTGCAACCGGTCTTCCCCGACCGAATGCACCACCCCCTCCAGTGTGCGCCCGTTGGCGAGTCGGAGTTCCACCGTTGCATCTTTCGCGTTGCGCAGCGCCTCCATGGTGATCCGACCTTCGTCGTCTTGCGCTTGCCCGGTATCACCAGACTGCTCCGCTTCACTATCCGAATCAACGGTCCTCTCCCGGCGCGCTTCCCGCCAGGCTTGGGCTTCGGCCTCGTCCATGGCCGACAGGTCCAGGCGCTTCATTGGGCCCTGATTGACCGATAGCTGCATGGGCAGGTAATAGAGCATCAGCTCCGTTGACATGCCACTGAGGTCGTCAGCGTGCAGGCTGCCGCTGGGTTTGATCTGCACCCGGAACTGATCCGGGTTGGACAAAAATTCCCGATAACCATCAACCAGGGTCGGCCCGGCAGTCAATCCAAATTGGTGCCAGACATCCTGCCAGGCACTCAGGTGCTGAGCGAGAAACGCCTCCCTATCCAGACCGGTCTGTTCAGTGCAGAACGCCGACACACGCTGGGCATAGCCTTTATCCTGATAATCAATCACTACGCTCAGCAATTGGGCATTGGCCATGGCCATCGCAACAGCCGGCGCATGACGTGACGGCGCGCCAAGGGAAAAGTCCATCTCGACTCGGGTGTTGTTCATCTCCCGCATCAGGGTGTCGACGGTCAGGTTCAAGAGCTCGCCATCACCCACCAGGCGATAATCCACCCGGGTATCCATCACGAATTCGGAGTAGCCCATCTTCACAATGTCCAGTGCGCTGAAGGCCGTCCGATCACCACAACCGGCGGCGGCGAAGGAATCCGTGACCCCCAGATTACCGGATTCGGTCACACTGGACAGGGGGATACGGATGCCATCAAACGACACACCCAGGCGGGTGGGTAATAACTGCTCGCGAGCATCCATGGCCAGGCGATGGACCCCCATCAGCCCACCGGTATGCAGCGAAGCCCGATCGATGCTGACGGCGCTGGGCATACCGGGTACCCGGAGCAGAATGTCCTCGACCCGAATATCACCCGACAGACCAATGACCACCTCGCGATAGTCCAGATTGCCGCCCATCTGCCCCAACAGGCGAGCGGCACTGTCCACCCGCTGCTCCACCTGCCGCTCGTAATAATAGTGACCACCAAGCGCCGCGATCGCGACGAGCAGCAGTATGGCTATGAGTATTCGCTTCATAATATTCCCTGCGTATGGCACCTAGTCAGTAAACAAACCCTGTACTCTAATCGAGCCCGCGCCTTTGTGTTGAGACACCCGTCACTGCCCGATCATAAAAAGTACCGGTGCAGCAGTAACCCGGCGCACACCGCCCAGAGTCCCAGGCTGAACACCGGCAAGACAACCATGACACGCACAGTAACGGACTGCTTGCCGGTTTTACGATCGAGGTACGAGGGGATGGATGGCAACACCCCGGCCAAGGCGTCATCAAAGCGGCGCAGGTTCTTTTTGTGATGATTCAGAAACGCGAGCCCTGACTTCAACTTCAGATAGAACATGATGTTCACCACAAACCCGAACACCACCAGGACACTGACAATCCAATTATTGGTGGTGGTTGGATCCCGCTCCAGCAGGAAACCAAAGGCCGTGAGCAGCGCCGTCATAAAGGTGACCAACATACCCAACTTGGTCCAGTTCAGGTTGTCCTCATGCATGTAGAGGTTGACCGTTCCCTGTTCTTTTTCGATCAAATGCTGCACCAGTTCAGAGCGGTCCACCTGCGCCATACGAGTCTGAGGTCGGATGCCGGTTTTGGAATAGAACCAGATGGAACGGGTGCGGGTCACGCCATCGTAGTCGGCCGGGGGGTGCAGATCCCACAAATGGCCGAAGCCCAGTTTGCGATGGTATTCAATCGACTTGGTGTTCAGCGGCTCGTTCACAACCGCCGCCAGCGCCAGCTCAGTATCCATCTCGTCAAAGAGCTTCTGGTACAGCGCCGACGCCGCACCGCGCACCTTGCCGCTACTGCAGATCTGCTTGATCAGGGTAAATGGCTGAATCACGGAATAACGCAGGCAGGAATTGATCACCTCTTCGGGCTTGATCGATTCACTTTTATAAGCCAGCAGAAATCCACCCAACTTGCCGTCTTCCTCGGCCACCCAGAAGTACTCGGCGCTGTCCACATATGCTTTGTAGACATCGAGGGAAAAGTTGGAAATCAGAAAACCGGTATTTTCCGGGTCTTTCAGATTCTCCAGCAGAAATCGCTCAGCCAGCGCATGCAGCGCCGGCACATCATCGTAGGTGGCCCTTCGTATTGTGATCATCCTGCTGTCTACCTCTGCGTTATTGTTGGCGATCCGATCCACCAAGTTAGTACTCGATGGTTCGGATCGCCTCAGAATCTACAAAGGCGACAGGTTACTCGACCGTCACACTCTTCGCCAGGTTACGTGGCTGGTCCACGTCGGTGCCTTTGATGATGGCCACGTAGTAGCTGAGCAATTGCAGGGGCAGGGTGTAGAGAATGGGCGCCAGCCAGGGGTGGCAGTGGGGGACGTTGATGACCCGCATGGTCTCATCCGAGGAGAAGTTGGCTTCCACATCGGCGAACACATAGAGGATGCCCCCGCGGGCGCGGACTTCTTCCACGTTGGATTTGAGCTTCTCCAACAGCTCATTGTTCGGCGCGACCACGATGATGGGCATCTGGGCATCGATCAGCGCCAGGGGGCCGTGCTTGAGTTCGCCAGCCGCGTAGGCCTCGGCGTGGATATAGGAAATTTCTTTGAGCTTGAGCGCACCTTCCATCGCAATCGGGTACTGATCGCCCCGACCGAGGAACAGGGCGTGGTGTTTATCGGCAAACTCTTCGGCCAGATCTTCAATGCGCTCGGCGAGCGACAGTGACTCTTCGAGCTTGGCCGGCAGACCTTTCAGGGCCTGAACCATGTCGGCCTGCTGTTCGGTACTCAGGCCGTTGTATTTGCCCAGTGCCAACACCAGCATCGCCAGGCCCACCAGTTGGGTGGTGAAGGCTTTGGTGGAGGCCACACCGATCTCCGCCCCGGCGCGGGTCATAAAGGCCAGATCGGATTCGCGCACCAGAGAGGAGCCCGCCACGTTGCAGATGGTCAGACTGCCAAGATACCCCAGCTCCTTGGCCAGACGCAGAGCGGCGAGGGTGTCGGCGGTTTCGCCGGACTGACTGATGGTGACCACCAGACTGTCGGGCTGCACCACGGACTTCCGGTAGCGGAATTCACTGGCGATTTCCACGTTGCAGGACACATTCGCGAGCGATTCCAGCCAATAGCGGGCGACCATGGCGGAATGGTAGCTGGTGCCACAGGCGACGATCTGGACGTGCTTCACTTTCTTCAGCAGCTCGGCGGCCCCGTTGCCGAAAGTTTCGTCCAGTACACTCTCTTTGCCCAGACGGCCTTCGAGGGTGTTGGTCACCGCGTGGGGCTGCTCGTAAATTTCCTTGAGCATGAAGTGACGGTATTGGCCCTTGTCCCCGGCGTCGTAGCTGACGGTAGACTCATGCTCTTCGCGCTCGACGGCATTGCCGTCTTTATCAAAGATGCGCACGCTGGTGCGGGTGATTTCCGCCACATCACCTTCTTCCAGAAAGATAAACCGGCGGGTCACCGGCAGCAAAGCGAGTTGGTCCGAGGCGATAAAGTTTTCCCCAATGCCCAGGCCGATCACCAACGGGCTGCCGGAGCGGGCCACCACCAGACGCTCGGCGTCGTTGGCGTCCATCAGTACGGTGCCGTAGGCGCCGTCGAGCTGTTTCACCGCTTTCTGCACCGCGCTCAACAGATCGCCGGTCTCCAGACGGGTTTGGTGGACCAGGTGGGCAATGACCTCGGTGTCGGTCTGGGACTCAAACTGGTAACCCGCCGCTTCGAGTTCTTTTTTCAGGGCGGTGTGGTTTTCGATGATGCCGTTGTGTACGACGGCCAGCTGGTCGTTGGAGACGTGTGGGTGGGCGTTGCGCTCGCTCGGCTCACCGTGGGTGGCCCAGCGGGTGTGGGCAATACCGGTGCCGCCCGGGGTGGGGCTGGCGGCGACGGCGTCGGCGAGTTCTTTGACTTTGCCCAGCCGGCGCAGGCGTTTGAGTTCACCGTTGTTGACCACGGCCACACCGGCGGAGTCATAGCCCCGATACTCGAGGCGCCGAAGGCCTTCGACCAATATATCCACCACATCCCGCTGCGCTACGGCGCCTACGATGCCACACATAATCTTTCTCCTTTGAGAATGAAACGTTCTTAACTAAGTATTGGGGTAGGAGTTGGGTAACCCCTTCACGGACACGCCGTAAATACATCCCTGTAGGCTCG
>NZ_DGMV01000085.1:3655-5616 GCF_002388575.1 Marinimicrobium sp. UBA4509 | reverse complement strand
CAGGGATGTATTTACGGCGTGTCCGTGAAGGGGTTACCCAACTCCTGTCACGTATTTCAATTCTTAAAACTTTCCTTTGTTGGCTTCAGGAAGCCCGAATAACATCGACTCCCAAGGTCTCCAAACGTTGTTTTGCCTCATCAGGAAAACCCGAATCCGTCACCAGATAGGCAATCCGCTCCCAGGGCAATTCAAGGTTGTGGATCTTCCGGCCCAATTTGTCCGATTCCGCCATCACGATGACTTCGCGTGCCACCTCGGCCATTACCTGGCTCAGGCTGTACAGCTCATTAAAAGTGGTGGTCCCGCGTTCCAGGTCCAGGCCATCGGCGCCGATAAACAGCTGGTCAAAGTTGTAGGAGCGCAGCACCTGCTCGGCCAGCTGCCCCTGAAAGCCTTCGGATTGTGGGTCCCAGGTACCGCCGGTCATCAGCAGGGTGGGTTCGTTTTCCAGCTCACGCAGGGCGTTGGCGATGTTCAGAGAGTTGGTCATCACCACCAGCCCCTGCTTGTGGGACAACTCCGGCAACAGGGCGGCGGTGGTGGTGCCGCTGTCGATGATGATGCGATTGTGGTCCAGAATCAGGTCCGCTGCGGCCTTGGCCATGGATTGCTTTCGTTCCGAAACTTTTTCGGTACCCGGGTCGACGATCATTTCCTGGGGCAGGGGCACGGCGCCGCCGTAGCGGCGCAGCAGCAGGCCGTTGTCCTCCAGGGCCGCCAGATCCTTGCGGACCGTCACCTCGGAGGTACCGAAATGCTGGGCCAAGTGCTCGACACTCACCTCACCCGCCTGGGTGAGCATGTCGATAATGGCGCGGCGGCGCTGCTGGGTGTTGCGTTTGTTCATGATCCACTTCAGACGACAAGTTTCGATTTGAAAGATATTCTAGTGGATCGAAAGGGTAATGCAAGGTTTTTCGCAGGTAGGAGGGGGTAGAGAGAAGAGAAAACATCAATAAAAAGCCACCGAGGTCGACCCCGGTGGCGCAACGATTGGGCCTCCTTGCCCTGCTGAGTCAGATGATGACCAACTTAGTAGGTGAAACGGGCACCCAGAGCCCAGCGGGCCTCATAGATGTTCTGGAACACTTTCTGATCTTCAAATTCGAGGTAGGTGTCCTGATACTCTTCATTGATGTTGGCTCCGTTTAGGTACACGGACCACTGATCAGTGATGTCGTAGGTGACGTTCAGATCGAGTTGGCCATAGTCATCCTGGTACAGGGCCTGTTCAGCCAGCGTGGCAGCGCCACCAATGGCGATCAGACGGGGCGAGCGGAAGTTGTATGCCAGACGGGCCGACAACCGGTCGTTCTCATACCAACCAACGATATTGTAGGTATCTTCCGAGTTGTTCGGGAAGGGCAGCTCTTTGCCCGCCAGGCCGGTGGCGTCCTGCGAGCTTTCGGACAATGTGTAGTTCACATCAAAGCCGAAATCGGACAGGAAACCGTCGGTCAGGTCGCCAAAAGCAACTTTCGCGGCCAGCTCGAAACCATTCACCTCGCCACCGGTACCTTGAACCAAAGCTGAGAAAGGCCAGGGACCGCGGTTAATGCCATCGCTATCCGGTTCGTCCAACATGATGGTATCGGTCTGGACAAAGCTGTCGATTTCGATCCGGTACATGGCGGCACTCACCATTGAGGCATCACCCAAATACCATTCCGCGCTCAAGTCATAGTTTTTGGCGCGAGTGGGATCGAGCTCCGGGTTACCGTTCAGACTGCCATCCACAACGCGCATGCACTGACAGTCGTCATTGAAGGTGCGGCCCACACGCTTGGCACCACCCCAGTCCATCAGGTTCAATGGCTGCATGGTTTCACCGTAGCCGAGACCGACAATCACGTCATCGGTCGCGTTGATGGCGACGTTCAGGCTTGGCAAGACGTCTGTGTAGCTCCGGCGGGTCACGACATCACCGGTATCATAGGACACGCCGGAGGGCGGCACTT
>NZ_DGMV01000085.1:0-3598 GCF_002388575.1 Marinimicrobium sp. UBA4509 | reverse complement strand
CGTATCATAGGACACGCCGGAGTGCGGCACTTGAGCGCCCACTTCATTCTGAACCACGGTCAGGTCGGTTTCGATGACTTTGACCCCGAGATTACCGGTGACAAAATCGTCGTAGTTGAAGTTGACTTGGGTGAAGTAGCTGAACTCATTTAAGCCGACGCTGTAAGTTTCCCCCGGCTGTTCGTACTTGATCTGTTCACCGAAGACGCGCTCCTGGAAGGCCAGCGTATCGTCAAGCTCGCGCGGATCCACAGCCCAGACTCCGGGAATGCCGGACACGGGTCCGAAATCGTCGATCCAGACCACATCGGCATTCTGATCCAGGGTCATCGGTGGAATCAGTGTGTATGGCGCATATTCCTGATCACCGTTTTCGTCGAGAACCGGATCACCATTTTCATCGACCAGGAACTCACCTTGTTGCAGATCGGGATCACACTCCGCGGTGCCCGCGAACTGGTCTACCGCTTTCCATTGCGCCTGACAGCCGGTGTCTTCGAATTCCGCGAAGTAGGAGAAAACTTCGTGATCCACAAAGCGCTCACTTTGGCGCAGACCGACATCAACACTGGTAATACCAAAAGGCTGGTCATCAAAGGCATAGTTCCAGCGAGTGCTGAAGGTGTTCATTGTGGCTTCGTCGTCGGTATTACCCTCGGACGAGCCGGCACCGACGTGGTAGGCACTGATGTCGGCCATATAATCCGCTACCGACTGCTCGCCCAGACCACCGTCGACTGTTTGATCGAAGCCACTAAACGCCGGGTGTTCTCCGGACGCATCGTAGCGGATCTGGAAATCGTTGGTTTCAATACCATTGGGTGAGAATTGGATAAAGCAGCCACCGTCTTCACCCACCGGCTCGCCGGGAATGGCGTTGTCACCCGTGCAATCTCCCGCCGGGCGCAGGCCGCCGGGGCCGGTCACCAGGCTTCCCTGATCAATGCTGAGCAGATCGCCCTCGATATAGCCATGACGCATCTGAGCATCGGCACTGGCGCGGGTCAGTCGAACCTGACCGGTGAGAGCACCACCCATGTCAAAGTTCAACTCGGCGCTGCTGTTGTTGGACTCTTCCAGGTTGTAGTTGGTCTGGGTGAACGACTGCATCCGGTAGGGATTCAGATCGTACATGGTGGTAGTGGCCCAGCTATTGCCTTCGTACTCGAAGCGATCCTCGGTAAGACCTTCCTCCACCGGTAGCGCATAGTGGTTGAAACCCTGCCAGCGGCTATTGTGGTTAAAGCCGGCGCGCCGGTTCCAACGTTCCTGCTTGCTGTAGAAATGATCAACGACCAGCTCTACACCATCCGCAAGTTCCGCCTGGAAAGACAGGTTCAGGCCGTCCCGATGACGCTCTTCCGCTTTATTGAATGCGGTCACACCATGAGGCACGGTGTAATAAAAATCGTAGGGGGTGGCCGGACCAATTCCCCAGTAGGTATGGTTGTTGTTGTGCCAACCCAGGTTCCCGCCGTTTTCGGAGGTGTCATTCCAGCCGTTGAAGTTACTGGACAAGTTCTTCTCGGTGGTTACCGCACTGACCAGAAAGCCAACGTTGTCATTTGTCCAACCAACCAAACCACTAACCGTGGGATCGGTCTCCTCGCTGATCGAGCCCTGGTCGACCTCTGCAGAACCAGAGAAAGTCCAACCGTTATCCAGATCAAACGGGCGGCGGGTTTTCAGATCCACAGTGCCGGAAATACCCAGGGTGCTCAGGGTCGCAAGCGGGGATTTGTAGACATCGGCGCCGGAGAACAGCTGGGAGGGCAAGTCACCAAAGTCGGCGCCGGAGGAATCGATGGTGGTGGCACTCAGAAAGGTTTCGCCGTTGAGCGAGGTGGCGACATTGGCCAGGCCGCGAATCTGGACTGGACCACCTTCACCGGCGGTGCGCTCTACCTGAATACCGGGAATCCGCTGGAGGGAGTCGGCGATGGTGACATCCGGCAGCTTGCCGATGTCTTCGGCGGAAATGGCATCGACGACCGAGGCCGCATCGCGTTTGGTGTTCACCGCGTTGAGCTGGGAGGCGTACACGCCGGTGACCACAATTTCTTCCAGCATGGGCTCATCCTGCGCCTGCACCAATGCGGGTGCGATCAGCAGTGATGAAATGCTGGATGCGAGCAGGGTTTTTCTGAAACCCCTGGGTTTATTGAATGCTTTGCTGCGAGTTTCCATGACGACCTCCTAACGGATCTTATGTTGTTTTGATGGACGTTGTTGGTACTACTGTTTTCTAGCTTATGCTCTTTTTACGCCCGATGGGACAACGTTGTCAAACACTTTTTTGTAGAAAGTTGTTCCGGTACCACCCGCCGGTCAATCCAGGCGGGTCGAACGACTGACGTTGTTGTCCAGACGGGTGCGCAACATCACCGGTGCCTGTTCGGCCGATACCGACGACTGGAAGGCTTGCCAGTCCAGGCCATTGGTGCTGACTTCGACCGGCAGGCCGGGCAGGGCGGTGTTCACCTGCAATTGGCCGTTTTCCCACCGGGCACCCGGAGGGGCCAGATACGCCTGGACACCGGCTTCGGCGAGGCGCGGTAATTCGCGTTCCGCCAGGGTTCGGGCGAACACCGCAAATTCCCGTGCGCGAGCCTCGGCACTGGAAGAGCCCCCTTCCCATTCGGCTCTGTGCCAAGCGCGCTCGGCCAAGGCGAGCAGGCGGGGGTAGACCATGCGCTCGAGCTGCTCCGGGGTACGGATGGTTTCGGTCCAGACCTGGCCCTGAATGCCGAGGATGTTGTCCGGTTGTTTCAGGGGCGGCAGGGCGCGCCCCACTAGCGCCTCGAGGTTGTCGATGGGCGCGCCATTGCGGGTAGTGTCGGCGTTGGCATAGAGGTGTTCGGGCATGTAGCCGAACACTTTGCGGGTATCGGTGTACCGGGTGGCCCAGTAGTAACCGCGCTCTTTTGGGTGGGCCTCATAGGGGTGGTCAAAGTAGAGATGGGTACCGTGAGACAACACCACCTCATAACCGGCGTTTGCCAAACGATAGGCCCGGTCGGCCACGCCCCATTCCCAGATGTTGTCCCAGGCGTTGGCGATGACCCGGTCGTTGTCAAACTGACCCCGGTTGAACGGATTGTTCGCGTCGTACATCAAGCCGTCTTCCCAGCCCGCGAGGGCCAGGCCCCGCTGCTTGGCCAGCGCGGCAACGCGGCTGACAAAGTAGGGCTTCAGATCTGCAACACCGGCAACACCTTCCCGTTCGGCAATCAGATCCCGGCAGGCGGGGGAGCCAGTCCAGGAGCCTTTGCCCACTTCATCGCCCCCCATATGGAAGATGTTCAGCTTGAGTCCGGCATCCCGGTACATCTGCTGCAGCTCGTACATCACCTTGTCCACAAAGGCATAGGTGGACTCCAGGCAGACATCGATGGAGTTGTCGGTGTAGTTCTGTACGGTCATGTAATCCGAGGTGTCCTCGGGATGAGACAGCAGGTACTGACGGGCGGCCTCCGGTTGTTCCGCAGCCATCAAACGGCGGTAACGGGCGTCCATGGACTTGATGGCTGCCCGGGCATGACCGGGCATATCGATTTCGGGGATAACTTCAATGTGCTGTCTAACGTCAATTACTTTG
>NZ_DGMV01000021.1:0-3479 GCF_002388575.1 Marinimicrobium sp. UBA4509 | reverse complement strand
TTGACTGAGTTATGAGAGGTCGGATTAGGCCAAAGGCCGTAATCCGACAACCCCAAAGCGATCCCGTATTAAAGCGAATTCAGGAAGCTGAGCAAGTCCTGCTTATCCGAGGCAGACAACGCCTGATAAGCATTCTTCGCCGCCTGCCCTTCTCCACCGTGCCACAAAATCGCCTCCTCTACGGAGCGAGCGCGACCGTCGTGCAGATAGCTGTGCTCCGGCGTGCAGACCTCGTTACCCTGACCACCTGTGGGGTTTTCCACACCGCCGGTCACACAGGCCGACAGACCCAGGCCCCACAAAGGCGGCGTGCGCCACTCGGACCCAGTGGCTTCACCTTCGCCCAGATTATCCGCCAAACCCGGCCCCATATCGTGCAGCAACATGTCCGTATAGGGGTAAATGGTCTGATCGCGCAGCTCCGCCAACGGATGATACTCGCTGGTCTGGTAGCTGGGTGTATGGCATCCCGCACAGCCGACCGTATCGAACAGCTGTTCGCCATTCTGCACCGCCGGATCATCATAGTTGCGCTGCGGGCGAACACCCAGCAGGGCAATGTATTTCACCAGATCATCCAGATGCTCGTCGGCCAGTTCGCTGCCCGTACTGCCGCAGTCAGTCTGATTGGCCCCGCAATCCGGCTCGGGCAGCACCGAGGTCATCACACCCATATCGGTGTTGAAGGCGCTGGCCAACTGGTGTTTGACGCTAACGGTACCCGCTTTCCAACCAAAGCGTCCGAGTCGGGTATCGCCGGTTTCCGGGTCCAGCACACGGCTGGGGCGACCGGAAATACCATCACCATCCGCATCGTCCGGGTCGGCCTGAGCCAGAATCGCGGATTCGGGAATGGCCTCAAGCAGACCAATACCCACAAGATTGGGCGCGATACGCGCGGAGAATCGGTCGGGCACCGCACCGCTAAACTGGTAGTTGGGTGAGCGCAGGCCGTTCTCTTCGGTCCAGTAAGCGATGGACACGGTGCCCTCGCTGGTTGCACCGTCGCTCGTCTCCGACTGCAGAACCTGCCCGAGGTCCGGGTCCGGAGAGCCGTCATCCGCCGCAACCTTAAAGGACCACTTATCCAGCGGTTCGCCCACCGGCGCCGGGGCCGCCCGACCATTGCGCTCATGACAACCGGCACAGCTGTCGTTGATGTAGTGAGGCCCTGCCAGGCCCACCATGTCGTTGAAGACGGGATTTTCAATCGGACGCTCGTCGTGGCGACCATCGTCAAAGGAGGTATGCAATACCCGCCGACCACGAACGAAGGGTTGACCATTGTCATAGCCCAGGTTGGTCGCCATCTGCATAAAATGGTTGTCCGTTTCACCCGAGGTCATTTCGTGAATGGTGGTATCACCACCCAACCAGGCGTGCTCCGGGATTTTGAAGGAGTCTTTCACGCCACCGAACGGGGTGGAGCCACCGACGTCCCAAGGCACCAGCCCCTCGCCCACGATATAGAGGTAAGTGGTGCCGTAGTAGTTCGCACGGCCATTGGGCACGCTGGCATCCAGGAATTGGCTGATCTCAAACTCCAGTTTGTCGCCGACCTGAATCGGACGGCCTTCACGGCAGTTATGGCTGCGCTCTTTGTAGTAATTCAGGTTGTCGACCACCACCATGGTGCCGTTGTCGCAATACTCGGCCACGGTACCCACACCCCGATAGAACCAGCGATTTTCGGCCTCGGTATTACTGAGCATAAACTCGGTGCGCACATTCATCCGCACGGTATCGCCGCCCTTTGCGACCTCGTCAATGATTTCAATGGCCGCAGTACGATCCTCCCAGTAAAAGCTCAGATAATGATCGTAGGCCTGGAACTGATCTTCTTTGGCGTGACGGTCCCGGGCCCGATCCGCAAAGCGGGTAATCAGCGCGGTGTCGGTTTCGTACTGCACCACCGGCTCCAGGGTCGTGGTGGCGTCATACAGCGGCGTAATATCGCCAAGGCTGACCGATGAGCTGCTGGAACTGCTCTGGCTGACGCTGGAGCTTTCGGAGCTGCTCTGATCACTGCTTGAACTGGAGCTGCTTTCACTACTGCTTGAACTCGGCTCGCTGCTACTGGAGCTGCTCGAAGAGCTGCTGCTTCCCGTGCTGCCACTGAAGGTGTGGCTGATCCAACCGGTGCTGCGACCGACGCCGTCGGCAATCACCGTAAACGATGCGTTGACCACATCGCCGGGCAACAGGTTCGGCAGGTCGTAATACCAGCCATTGCTGTCCTGTTGCATCCGGACATTCTGCTGACCACCACCATTTACCGTGTAGTGGATGTCCACGATATCGCCCTCGCTGACGCGGGCTCGCAGGGTGGTGGCGTCCAGTTCCTGGAAACAACCGTCGGCACAGCCGGCAGGCGCGGTTTGGGGCTCACTGCCGTACACCTCCAGTTCCCAGATGGAGTAGCCCCACTGGTTCCCCTGGCTGCGGGATATCCCGAAAATACGGACGTAACGATACTCATCGCTCACCGCCACCGTGTCGGTGCGATGCCCGAAGGTGCCACCGGTGCGGGTCGCCAGGGTGCTCCAGTTGGTGCCGTCATTGGAGCCACGGATTTCGTAGGTGTCCGCATTAGCGGCTTCCCAGTGAATCGCCACGTCGGACAGGTCATAGGCCTGGCCGAGATCAACCGTCAGATAGGACGGATCCGTTTGTGCCGCCGAGGCCCAGCGTGTGTTCATATCGCCATCCACGGCGTTGCTTGCCGGCAGATCCGCCGTGCTCGCAGAAACAGAGGCGTTCCGGGCAAGTTCCGTGGTCTGGGCACTGAGCGATGTGCTCAGGAGCAGAAAAAGCAGGGCTCCCCCGAGGGTGAGGCGGTGTTTCAGACTGTAGAGACGCATAATGTGGACCTCGCGCATGGCTATTATTGGTTATGGGTCCCGCTTACCTTAATCCCGACCGGGGACATCGTCGTCCCACTTTATGGGCGGTCATGAAAGTGGCCTGTGCCACCGGGAGCCCCCAAAAAGCACCGCCACTCCAGGTAAAATAGTCAGTATTGTCAATTGGTTACAAAAAAGATATCAACTTCCTGGTCGGTATTGACACCTCCGCTTTTGTGGACGGGTTCTCGGTTCACCGCCGGGCGTATTGATCACCCCGGGCATTCTGTTTATTCTTTTTGCCAAAGCAATAACATCAAAGACGGTCAAACCCCGTATGGACGTACCGATTTTCAGCGTGAACGACACCGTTCTGGTGGTGGCCGTACTGGAGTGCCTGTTGCTGGGCGCTTTACTCCTGTTCATCACCCAAATCCCGCTAGCCCAACGTCTGTTCTTGTCGTTATTCCTGCTGTCGCTGGGCGTGGACTTCCTGGACACCCTGATCTACTGGGCAGAGCCGCTGAAAGCACGCTGGCTGAGCGACCACCTGTACACCTTCTACGTCCTGAAGCCGCTCGGGCTGATGGCCGCGCCCGCGCTGTATCTGTACGTAAACATCCGGGTTCTAAGAAC
>NZ_DGMV01000062.1:44739-48693 GCF_002388575.1 Marinimicrobium sp. UBA4509 | reverse complement strand
CTTCCCGTAGGTCGGTTTAGGCCGCAGGCCGTAAACCGACAAACACTCCCAATCGACAAACACCTCTACACAATCCGCTATACTGACCTCTAAACTGATAAAACGTCTTTCAAGGCTGGAGTCTCTATGCAATACGACGTTGTAGTGGTTGGTGGTGGTATTCAAGGGGTGGGCGTTGCGCAAGCGGCTGCCGCTGCCGGCTACTCGGTTTTATTGCTGGAGAAGACCGCCTTGGCGGCCGCCACTTCCAGCGCCTCTTCAAAGCTGATCCACGGTGGACTTCGCTACCTGGAATCGGTCCAGTTTGGCTTGGTTCGCGAGAGCCTCAAGGAGCGCGCGCTGCTTCTCGAGCTAGCGCCGGAGCTGGTCAAGCGCGTCGATATGCATATTCCGGTCTATCGCTCCTCGTCCCGTTCGTCCGGAAAGATCTCCATTGGCTTGTGGCTCTATCGGATACTGTCGGGCTTCGATGATGATTCGGAGTTTTCTCGCGTGCATCGGAGTCAGTGGTCGGCGCTGGATGGTTTGCGGACGGATGACCTGATGGCTGTGTTCCGATACCGGGAGGCGCAAACGGATGATGCCTCTTTGACCCGTGCGGTCTGGGCCTCGGCGGAATCTCTGGGGGCGGAGTTGGCGATGCCGGCGGATCTGATGTCCGCCGAGTGCCACCCCGCCGGTTGTGAGATTGTTTATCGACAGGGAGAGAAGGAGCTTTCTGTCGAGGCAGGGGTGCTGGTCAATTGCGCTGGGCCCTGGGGAACCGAAGTCATCGGCCGGGTGACGCCGGCCCTGACCGGGCCTGAGGTGGATCTGGTTCAGGGGGCCCACCTACTATTGCCCCCGAGCCTGAAACACCACTTCTATCTGGAAGCTCCCGATGATCGGCGTGCGGTGTTTGCCTTGCCTTGGAACAACCGGTTATTGATCGGTACAACCGAAACGCTGCATAAAGGCGATCCAGCGAAAGCAGCCTGTACGCGCGAAGAGCAGGATTACCTGCTGCGGACACTTCAGCACTACTTCCCGTCACTGGATGTGTCGACGTCGAATGTAGAGTCCTTTGCCGGCTTGCGAGTGCTGCCCAAGGTGGAGGGTAGTGCGTTTGGTCGTTCCCGTGAGGTGCTTTTTCACGCTGACAATGAGGAGCAGCCTCGGTTGCTGTCAGTGATGGGGGGCAAGCTGACCACGTACCGCGCAACGGCTGAGCAGGTGATCGAGCGGTTGGCCCCGAGCCTGCCGCGCCGCCGTGCGGTGGCAAGCACGCGTGAACTGCCGCTTAATCCCGCTTGATTCGAGTAAACTCGATTTCGTATTTACCGGGAATGGGCGCGGCCTGGAACAGCTTGGCCTCGGGGTACTGCTCGCGCAGAATACCCAGTAAACGCTGACGGGATTCGCGGGGCATAAAGGCGCCAAAATAAGCCGCTGACAGATCGTTTTTTTCAAACGGCCGGTCGTCGTACCACAGGCTGTCATCGGCCTCACGGCTGCTGGCCTGATCCGTCGCGTGATAAAAGATCCGCCACTCCTGCTCGGCTTCCGACATGGCGGGCTTGACCAGGAACTTGTCGGCAAAGCGGGATTGGGCGTTGACCTTTTCCTGGTGTAGAATCGCGTTGATCTGCTCCTTGAACGTGGTGATTTCCGGGCGGTTGAGGCTGTATTCCACCGGCTTGGGGTCGACCAGCGTAGTGTACTCTCCGCAGCGGAAACGCAGCGCGACCCCTCGGTGATGATCCGCAAAGTGCTGCCAAGAAGGAAGGTTCTCGACCTTGGCGCTGAAGCAGCAAATGCGCAGCTCGCGGGTAAACTTGCGCCAGTCGGCCATGAGTTCTTCAATGGCGATCTGGCGTTGGTCCACCATCCTGGACATGAGCTCTTTGAGCACGTCTTCGGCTTCCTCCGGGGAGGCGAAACGCTCCTCGTCCCGCCAGCGTCGAATCACGGTGGCCAGCGGTGAGTTGCTCTTAGGCGTCTCACGGGAAAAAATCATGCTCGTGGCACTGCGAATCACCCCATCGAGAAGCGTCAGCGGATCGAATGACAGCGGCGTCTGGTGTGTCAGCTCGAACGGGTCGGCCAACAGGTGAGGAGCACTCCAGCGCAGGCGCTGGGAGCTAAGAATCTGCTCGGCGGTCTGTGCGGAGCAGAATTTCGCCAATGTGTCTGGGTAGTCGGCCACAGAGGTTCCCTTGTTCTCGAAGTCATGGTGTGCAGGCGGAGTATAACCAAAATCCCACCGCCTGATCAGGTTATCGGCCAATTCCCCCATTTTTGAATGGCTCAGGAGGCGCTATACTGAGCGGCAGCTTCAATCTACCGCTTAAAGGATCCTCCCGTGAATTTTACCGGTTCGCATATTCTCTCCATTCAGCAGTTCGACCGTTCCGATATTGAGCGAATCTTCACCGTGGCCGATGCGATGGCCCCCTACGCCTTGCGACGCCGGGTGACCCGCGTTCTGGAAGGCGCCATTCTGGGCAATATGTTCTTTGAACCCAGTACCCGTACCCGGATAAGCTTCGGCAGCGCGTTCAATCTGCTCGGTGGCGAGGTGCGCGAAACCACTGGCATCGAAAGCTCGGCGCTTGCCAAGGGCGAATCGCTGTACGACACGGCGCGCGTGCTTTCCGGCTTCAGTGACGTAATCTGCATGCGCCACCCACAATCGGGATCGGTGGCGGAGTTTGCCGAAGCCAGTCGGGTGCCAGTACTCAACGGTGGGGACGGGGCCAACGAGCACCCGAGTCAGGCGCTGCTCGATTTATACACAATCCGCAAGGAAATGGAGTCTCGCGGGCGGGGCGTGGACGGACTGCGAATCGCGATGATCGGCGACCTCAAATACGGTCGGACGGTGCACTCGCTGTGCAAATTGCTGTGCCTGTACCAGGGCGTCCACGTGACTCTGGTGTCCCCGCGTGAGCTGGCGATGCCCGAAGCAATTGTCGAGCAGCTGCGCGAGTCGGGGCACTCGGTCACGGTCACGGAAGATCTGCCCAGCAGTATTGCCAGTGTCGATATCGCCTATTCCACCCGGATTCAGGAAGAGCGGTTTGACACGAAGGAAGAAGCCGACCTCTACCGGGGACGCTTTCGGTTGAATCAGGCCATTTATACTCAGTATTGCGAGCCGAATACCGTCATCATGCATCCCCTGCCGAGAGACTCCCGGCAGGAGGCCAACGAGTTGGATAACGACCTGAATCAGAACCCCAATCTGGCCATATTCCGCCAGGCGGACAACGGAGTGGTGGTGCGTATGGCTCTGTTTGCCCTGGTCCTGGATGTGGTTGACCAGGTGGATCTGCACGCTCGGGAGGTCAACTGGTTCAACTCCCTGCGTCGGCCCTGATCGGCGGGGCTTCAGTCCAGCAGCATTTGCACTTTGGTGCGCAGCTCGGCGGCGCTGAACGGACGTTTCAGCCAGCCCACCGGGCCCAGCCCCTCAAGGTCTGACAGAAGGTCGGGCCGCTCGGGGTCATCGGACACCACCAGTATCGGGGTGGACGCTGACTTGGTGCTCCGGGCCAGAAGCCGAAACAGGCTGTGGTCTTCGGCAAAGGCGCTCTCTCCGTCGCTGATGATGACGTCGGGCAGCACATCGCTGGCGATTTCCAGGCACTCTTCGGCGGTATCGGTGGTCAGGATGTTGCAGTGTTGCTGTAGCGGTTCACTGATCTCGCGGGTCTGGTCGCCCCCCTGAGCCACGATCAGCACGGTTTTGTGGGTGGCGACTTCTTCGATCAGTGCCGAGTCGCGTCCCTTGTGTTTGACCCGGTACAGGGCGCGATCGGCGCACTTGATGACCTCCTCCAGCGTATGCCCCATCGAATGATGACAAGTCGCCCCACCGATACTGACGGTGACGCAGTCACCGACCGGTGAGTGCCGGTGCTCCAGGGACAGCTCCCGCACGGCCCGATTGATGCACTGGCCAATATGGCGGGT
>NZ_DGMV01000062.1:35778-44586 GCF_002388575.1 Marinimicrobium sp. UBA4509 | reverse complement strand
CCCGCCAGGTCGGTTTCCGGGAGTAGGGCGATGAATTCCTCACCCCCGTAGCGGCCCAGCAAATCGGAGGGGCGCTGCAGACACCCTTTTATCGCTTGCGTGATCTGCTTGAGACAGCGGTCGCCCGCCGGGTGGCCGTAGTGATCGTTGTAGGGCTTGAAGTGGTCGACATCGATCATCAGTACGCTGGTGGGGGTCTGATGACGCACCGCGAGTCGCCAGTGTTGGTTGGCCTGATCGTTGAACGTCCGGCGGTTGAGAATCTGGGTAAGACTGTCGAGTTGGCTGAGGGCTTCCAACTCCGCATTCAACTGGTTGAGCTGGTCGCGCATCTCGGCAATCCGGGCCATGGCCCGGATCTTGGCCTTGATGATCACGGGGCTGACCGGTTTGATCAGATAGTCGTCGCCACCGGCCTCAATCCCTTCGCGATAGCTTTCGTCCTCGTTCTTCCCGGTCACGAAGATGATCGGCACCCAGTGTCCGCCGAGCCACTCCCGGATCAGGCGCGTGGTTTCAAAGCCGTTCAGGCCGGGCATCTCCACATCCATGATGATCAGATCGACCGGCGTGTCTTCCAGCAGCTGCAACGCCTCTTCTCCGCTGCGGGCAATGAGTGGCGTGTGGCCTGCCTCGCTGATGTACTGGGACATGGCGTGGCGCAAGGTGGCGCTGTCTTCGACCAGCAAAATCTTCATGAGCTGACGACTATCTCGCTTGTTATTGTTGAATGGACTTTTATGATCCTCTGTCCCGGGAATAAGTTTACGGGTTTACGGCTTCAGGGTCGATCGCCTTCGGTGGGAATTTCGATCTGGATCACGGCCCGGAACTGGCTTTTTCGCGGGGTTTTCGGTATGTTGTGCGACCATTTTCCCCGTAGCCGTTCCGGCCCTGATTTAACCTGACTCCTACAGACTGCCTGTGATGACCGAGTTCGACGATATTCGTCCCTATGATGATCATGAAGTTCGCCCCACCCTGGAGCGATTATTGACCAACCCTGAATTGGCAGACGCCGTAGCGCGTCTCAAGTTCCCTCGGGCGGCCGGTCCCCTGGGCTGGTTGTTGCGCCCGTTGGTGCAGAAAGCCATGCGCCGGCAGATGCGCGGTGTGGACACCATTCTGGGCTTTCAGGAGGTGGTCAAGGGCTACATGCAGCGGATGATTGCCGATACCACCACCGAGCTCACCACCTCGGGGCTGGACCGGCTGGACCCGAACGGCGCCTACCTGTTCGTCAGCAACCACCGGGATATCGCCATGGACCCGGCGTTTGTGAATTGGACCCTGTACCACGGCGGCTTCAATACCCTGCGCATCGCCATTGGTGACAACCTGCTCACCAAGGACTATGTGTCGGATCTGATGCGGCTTAACAAGAGCTTCATCGTGAATCGTTCGGCGCGCGCACCGCGGGAGAAGCTCAAGGCTGCAAAGAAACTGTCCGCCTACATTCATCACTCAATTGCCGAAGATCACGCCAATATCTGGATCGCCCAGCGCGAGGGGCGGGCCAAAGACGGCAAGGACAAGACCAACTCGGCGGTCGTGGGCATGTTCAGCCTCAGTCGACCCAAGAGCCAGCCCTTTGCCGAATACGTCCGCGAACTGAAGATCGTCCCGGTCTCCATTTCCTACGAGTGGGATCCCTGTGATGCCGCCAAGGCTCGTGAGCTGCATCAGCAGCGCACCAGTGGTGGCTACCAGAAGGCCGAGCACGAAGATGTGAAAAGCATCGCCATGGGCATCGCCGGCCAGAAAGGGCATGTGCATGTCGCTTTTGGGGACGTGCTCGACGGAGACTACGAGGATACCGACGCGGTGGTGGCGGAGATCGATCGGCAGATTCTGGACAACTACGTTCTCCATGCGACCAACTGTCTGGCCTGGGAGCGCCTGAATGGCGACTTGCCGGACATGGAGTACGGATATCCGCCCAAAACCTTCTCCCCGGAGGACTTGGGAGAAGTGCGTCAGCGGTTTGAGTTGCATCTGGCCAATATCCCGGCGGATCATCGCGCCTTGGTCTTGGACATGTACGCCAATCCGGTCGCGGCCAAGCTCGACCGGCGCTGAGTATGCTCACCGACGCGGTCAAACAACAGATTCAGACGGCCTACCGCCAGTTCCTCCAGAACCGGGAGCTGAACGCGCGCTACGGTCAGAAACTGATGATCGCCGAAATTGCCCGTACCCTCGGTGGTATTGAGCTGAATGATGAGGGCGAGCGCGAAGGCCGGGGGCATGTCTGTGTGATCGAGGCCGGCACCGGCACCGGGAAGACGGTGGGCTACCTGTTGCCGGCATTGATCATCGCCAAGGCGCTGGGTAAAAAACTCGTGGTGTCTACCGCAACGGTGGCGCTACAGGAACAGGTGGTGAACAAAGACCTGCCGGAGCTCAAGCGTCACAGTGAGCTGTCGTTCAGCTTCACCCTGGCCAAGGGGCGCGGGCGCTATGTGTGCCTGAGCAAGCTCGATAATCTCCTCAGCACCATCCACGAAGGCCTGGACCCGACCCGTCCGCTGTATGAAGACGAGCTGCCCGCCGTGGATGAGCGGGCAGTCAAAATCTATGACTCCATGGTCGATGCCCTGGCGCAAAACCGCTGGGACGGCGAGCGCGACAGCTGGCCCGACGGTATCGAGCAGGAGGATTGGCAGCGGGTGACCACCGACCACCGCCAGTGTACCGGCCGTCGCTGCTCGAACGTGTCGGTGTGCAGTTTTTTCCGGGCCCGGGAGGCGCTGCACACCGCCGACTGTATCGTCACCAATCACGATCTGGTACTGGCCGATCTGGCGCTCGGCGGCGGGGCCATTCTGCCCAGCCCCGAAGACAGCATTTACGTGTTTGACGAAGGCCACCAATTGCCCACCAAGGCGCTGAATCACTTTGCCCATCACAGCCGTGTGGTCAGCACCGTGCGCTGGCTGGATCAGTGCAACAAGGCGCTGGGCACCATGCTGGGCCACATCAGTGGCGCGGGCAATGTCGACCGCTTTGCCGAACAATTGCCGGCGGCCCTGATGGACTGCAAGCAGCGGCTGGAGCAACTGCACCCGGCCCTGGATGCGCTGGCGCAGGAAGTGGCCCTGGACGACCGACAGAGTCACTATCGATTCCCCGGGGGGCAGTTGCCGGAGTCGCTGGTGTTGCCCTCGGTCGAGCTGCACCGGGGCTTTGACCGGCTGTCGGACCTGCTCGATAAAATGGTCGCGGAAGTCAGTGAAGCCATGGAAGATGCCCACTGCCCGGTGCCCAAAGTGGACCTCGAACAGCACTATCCGGCGCTCGGGGCCTGGCAGGCCCGGGCCGAGGCCAACCGGGAGCTCTGGTTCAGCTACGCCACTCCGGACGACAAAGACGAGGTGCCGCGGGCGCGCTGGTTGACCCCCGTGGATGCGGGAGCCGGCATTGATATTGAGGTCTGTTCCAGTCCCATTCTGGCCGCGGGTACCCTGGCGAAAAGCCTGTGGTACCGCTGCTGCGGCGCGGTGGTCACCTCGGCGACACTGGCGGCTCTGGGGCGGTTTGACCGGTTCCAGATGCGCGCCGGTACCCCCAAGGATAGCCATTACGCGCAGATGCCCAGCCCGTTCGATTTCTCCCAGGCGAGCCTGGAAGTGCCGGCCTGGGCGGTGGAGGCGGGTGACGCCCTGCGGCACACCGAATCCCTGGTCACCGGGCTTCCCGATCTGCTTGACCCGGGTGAGGGCAGTCTGGTCCTGTTTTCCTCCCGTCGACAGATGCTCGATGTGTACGAGCAGTTGCCTGATGAGTGGCGCGAGCGCATTCTGGTCCAGGGTGACAAGTCCAAGCAGGCCATGCTCGATACCCATCGGGAGCGGATCGACGCGAGGCAGGGCAGCGTGCTGTTTGGTCTGGCGAGCTTTGCCGAGGGGGTGGACCTGCCGGGCGACTACTGCCGGCACGTGGTGATTGCCAAGCTGCCCTTTTCCGTGCCGGATGATCCCATCGAAGCGGCGCTGGCCGAATGGGTGGAGGCCCGGGGCGGCAATGCCTTTATGGAGATCACCGTGCCGGACGCCTCGCTGCGCCTGATTCAGGCCTGTGGCCGTCTGCTGCGCAATGAGAGCGACAGCGGCAAGATCACGCTGCTTGATCGACGCGTGGTCACTAAGCGCTATGGCAAAGCGCTGCTCAATTCATTACCGCCTTTCAAGCGAGTGATTGCATGACCGATATTCACAGAGAGTTGGCCGAAACCCTGTTTGAGCTTGAGCGCGAGTTGCGCGCGCTCGCCCTGTGGGATGAGGCGCCGCCAAACCCCGAAGCCCTGGCCAGCACCCAGCCGTTTGCGGTGGATACGCTGGAGCTGTACCAGTGGCTGCAGTTCGTGTTCATTCCCAGGCTGTATCGGCTGGTGGAGCACCGGATGGAGCTGCCGGAGAGCTGTTCGGTCTCGCCCATGGCGGAAGAGTATTTCCGGCCTCGCCCGGAAAGCGGCGAGGCCGTGATTGCGGTGTTGGAGCGGATCGATATCCTGGTTACATCTGCTCCATAACCTCAATACCCAGCAGCTCCAGCCCCTGGGCCAGCGTGCGTGACACCAGATCACACAGGCGCAGGCGGCTGGCGCGCAACTCGGCAGGAACCCCGTCTTTCAGCACCGGGCAGGCTTCGTAGAAGCGCATATACAGGCTGGCGAGGTCGTACAGGTAGGTGCACAGCAGGTGCGGCATGGCATCCCGGGCCACCTGATCCAGCGCCTCGCTGAACTGCAGCAGCTTGATGGCCAGCGCCCGCTCCTCGGATTCCACCAGTTGAATCGCCTCGGACAGACTGTCCGGTTGGACGCCGGCGCGCCGAAAAATGCTGCGCACTCGGGTATAGGCGTATTGCAGGTAAGGGGCGGTGTTGCCGTCAAAGCTGAGCATCGCATCCCAGTTGAAGACGTAATCGTTGGTGCGGGTTTTACTCAGGTCCGCGTACTTGACCGCACCGATGCCCACTTTGCGGCCGATCTCGGTCATGGCCTCCGGGCTCAATTCGGTGTTTTTCTCCCGAACCAGTGCGGCGGCCCGTTCGGCGGCCTCATCCAGCAGTTCGGCGAGTTTGACGGTGCCGCCGCTGCGGGTTTTGAACGGTTTACCGTCCGAGCCCATCATGGTGCCGAAGGCGTGATGTTCCAGGCTGACGTTCTCACCTACGAAGCCGGCTTTGCGGGCGACGGTGAACACCTGCTGCATATGCAGGGACTGGCGGGCATCGATAAAGTACATCAAGCGGTTGGCACCCAGTTCGCCCGCCCGAAAGCGCAGGGCCGCCAGATCGGTGGTGGCGTAGAGATAACCACCGCCCTGTTTTTGAATGATCACCGGTGAGGGGTTGCCGTCTTTGTCTGCCAGCTCCTCCAGGAACACCACTTTGGCGCCCTGATCCTCCACCGCAAGCCCCTTTTCCTCGAGCTCGGCCACCAGTGGGGCCAGATCGTCGTTGTAGAAACTCTCGCCGCGCACATCCTCCGGGCGGAGGGTGACATTCAGCTTTTCGTAGATCTCCTGACTGTGATCCAGGGAGACCGAGCGGAACTGCTCCCAAAGCGCCAGCACATCGCTATTCCCGGATTGCAGCTTGACCACATAGTCCCGGGCCTTGTCGGCGAACGCCGGGTCTTCGTCGAAGTGCCGTTTGGCCTGCTGGTAGAACACTTCCAGGTCGCTCAGGGCCATGGTGGCCTCGCGATTTTCCGCCAGTTGCTCTTCGAGCTCGGCGATCAACATGCCGAACTGGGTGCCCCAGTCGCCGACGTGGTTCTGGCGGATGACCTGGTGGCCCTGAAAGCTCAACAAGCGGGCCAGAGCGTCTCCAATGATGGTGGAGCGCAGGTGGCCCACGTGCATTTCCTTGGCCAGGTTCGGGGAGGAGTAGTCCACCACCGCCGTCTGTGGCTCGGCCACGGGGGCGATGCCCAGACGGGTATCATCGGCCGCCTTACCCAGCTGCTGGCTCAACCACTCCGGTGCCAGGTGAATATTGATGAACCCGGGGCCTGCAATTTCGACCTTCTCCGCAATACCGTCCAGCTCCAGGTGGCGCATGATCTCACCCGCGAGCTCCCGAGGGTTGGTCTTCATGGCCTTGGCCGCGCCCATCGCGCCATTGGCCTGGTAGTCACCAAAGCCGGGCTTTTTGCTCGGAGAGACCATCGGGGGGTGCTGGAAGGGGATATGAGCAGACAGCATGGCCTGCTGGACCTTGTGGTTCAGTAAATCGCGAATATTCATAGTCACTATGTGTGGTTTGGGCGAACGCGGGATTGTAACCGGCCAGCTCGGCGTGTGTCATCTATTGCTGCTACTATTCAGGCATAAATTGGCGGTCAGAGTGCAAACCGGAGGAAGAGACCCGATGACTGAGCGACTGAACGGTCAGAATGGCCAGGCACCGACGGTCCTGGTGGTGGGCGGAACCAGTGGGATCAATCGCGGCATCGCCGAGGGCTTTGCTCGCGATGGGGCTCGAGTCGCCGTGGTCAGCCGTTCCGAAGACAAGGTGCGCGCCACCCTGGAGGCGCTGCGAGCGCTGGGCGCCGAGGCCGAGGGGTTCACGGCGGATGTCCGTGCCCCTGAAGCCCTGCAGCAGGGGGTGGCCGGGCTCTGCGACCGGTGGGGGCCTCTGGATGTGGTGGTCTCCGGTGCGGCGGGCAACTTCCCGGCGCTGGCCTCGGGTATGTCGGCCAATGCCTTTCGCTCGGTGGTGGAGATTGATCTTCTGGGCAGCTTTCATGTACTTCAGGCGGTCTACCCCCACCTGCGCCGTCCCTCATCGGTTATTCAGATCTCAGCCCCCCAGGCGGTTCTGCCCATGGTGGGGCAGTCCCACGTCTGTGCGGCCAAAGCGGGGGTGGATATGTTGACCCGAACCCTGGCCCAGGAGTGGGGGGCGGAAGGAATCCGAGTAAATTCGGTGCTCCCCGGCCCGATCGAGCACACTGAGGGCATGAAACGTCTCGCCCCCTCACCCGAACTACAGGAACAGGTTGCCGCATCGGTACCACTGAAACGGCTCGGACAGGCGGAGGACATTTATCGGGCCTGCCGGTTTTTGGCCTCCGCGGATGCCGACTTCATTACCGGCGCGGTGTTGCCGGTCGATGGCGGTTGGTCGCTGTCGGGCGCCTCGCGGGTGGGCGATGCCCTGGCGGAAGCGCTCAAGCGCTGACCCACAACCCGCTCTTCGGAGTGTCATGTTCGAGCGGGAGTGTCAACGCCTGCCCAGCGGGCCGGTGGTTGTTGGCACGGGCTCCCGAGGCGTCTCACAATCTCCTGAAACCCCTTGTCTTCTCAGCGCATCGCGCGCTGCCTGTTTTGACACGCCCCACCTTTTCTGACCATCGTTAAACTGGGACGAACACTCGCGACCATTCTGCCAGAGTACCTCCTCAGGCGGCCAGGGCCACGCCCTGAAGCTTCAACCAAGGGATGACGTTGCCGCCGGACAATAAACCGAATAATGACAGCAATGAGTGAGGTCACCGCTATGAATAGGCGCCTTTTGGGATTCGGCATTCTGTTTTTTGCCACATCAGTTACCGCGCAGAACTATCCACCACCGAGCACCACGCCCACCGAAAGTGCGGTCAGTGTCGGGGCAGGCAGCTATCTCAGCGAATGGGATAGTCGAGTCGATGCCGCGATCCCGGACAACCGGGATGTGCAGCAGACGCAGCACATTACCTCCAACCTTGAGGGGCAACCGATCCCGACCAACGACTGGTGGAGCTCTCTGGTGTGGGCGGGGGTGAACGAGCCCTGGTTGGATTGGGGGACGCGTGGTAGCCACAACGTCAGTTATGCCCATCCGTTCGCACTGAAAGCGCAACGCAATGGGATGCGGCTTTATTCTCCAAACAAGAGTGATTACTGGACGGCGGATTATGCCTTCGTCGGAGCCATGCCAGACCCGGTGGAAGAGTGGGTGGACGGTACGCCCACCCCGCTGTTTGATACGGTCTACTTCAAAGACCTGGATTTCGTTCTGGGCAACAGTGCCGCCGATGACAACCTGAACGCGAAGGTTCACGATTTCAGCGATTGGTTTGTGACGACCCGAATGGAGGCACCGGGCGCGTCCATGGACCTGACTTTCGGGCATGGGTCACCCTATGTGTTTGCCCACTACGAAACCGGGAATCCGACGCTGGAGTTTTCCACCGACAGTACCGCCCCCGATGCGGCCGTCGCGCAGGTCTGGGCGGGCTCGGAGAACACACCGGTGTTGGGGTTCACCGTGGAGGGGCGTCACTACGCGGCTTTTGCGCCGGAAGGGACCTCTTGGGAAGGGTTGGGCACGGCCACCATTACCGCCAACTTACCCCAGACAGATCGTTACTTCAGTGTCGCGGCCTTGCCGGATCCAGACGCCCTGGCACTGTTTGAGCGGTACGCCTACAACCACGTGACGCACTCGGAGGTCAGTTGGGACTACCGTCAGAATGAGAGCGCCGTGGTCACCACCTATCAGGTCGAAACGGAAAACCATGTCGAAAGCGAGGCGCCTGGCACGTTGTTCGGATTGTATCCGCACCAGTGGCGCAAATTGGCCGACGGTGTGACCTTTACCGGGGATGCCTATTACACGCCGCGCGGTGATATGAAGCTGGCCGAGGGCAATGGTTTTACCACCCGGGCGAGGTTCCAGGGGGTTATTCCGGAGCTGCCAAGGCTCGAGAGCGAGGCTGATCTGGAACGGCTGTCGGGGCTGGTTGAATCCGTGCGTCGAGAGACGTTCACCCACCGCGATACCTATTACACCGGGAAGCGGCTCGGCAAGCTGGCT
>NZ_DGMV01000062.1:14233-35633 GCF_002388575.1 Marinimicrobium sp. UBA4509 | reverse complement strand
TACCTATTACACCGGGAAGCGACTCGGCAAGCTGGCTACCCTGGTGCCGCTGGCTCGACAGTCCGGTAACACCGACGCCGGGGAGCAGTTTCTCGATGAGCTCAAGTGGCGTCTGGAAGGCTGGCTGAAGGCGGATGTGATTGATGATCTGGAACCCTCGCCGTTTGCCAAAAACCTGTTTTACTACAATGACCACTGGGGAACGATGTTGGGTATCGATGCCAGCTTTGGAAGCATCGACCAGCTTAACGACCATCATTTTCATTACGGCTATTTTGTGCGAGCGGCGGCCGAGATTGCCCGCGTTGAACCCGAGTGGGCTTCGCCGGCGCAGTTTGGTGGCATGGTTGAATTGCTGATTCGGGATTACGCCAATTGGGAACGACCGGGACAATCCTCGACGCCGGAGGGGGCGATGTTTCCCTTTCTCCGCAACTTCGATATCTATGCGGGCCACTCCTGGGCGTCCGGGCACTCGCGCTTCGGTGCGGGGAATAACAACGAGTCCTCCTCCGAGGCGATGAACGCCTGGACGGCCATGATTCTCTGGGGTGAGTTGACCGGCAACACCGCCATGCGGGATGCGGGCATTTATCTGTACACCACGGAAAAAACCGCCATTCAGGAATACTGGAACGACGTGTATGAAGAAAACCTGCACGAGGATTTTACCAAGCCCATGGCGTCACTCATCTGGGGCGGTAAAACCGATTATGCCACCTGGTTCAGTGCCCGCCCCGAGGCCATGCACGGCATCATCTTGCTGCCGATTCAGTCCGGCTCGCTCTATCTTGGGGAATACCCCGACAACGTAAAGGCGAATTACGAGTTCCTGGAAAACAGTGTGGACCAGTTTGTCCAGTGGGATGCCATTTTCTATGCCTTTCAGGCCGCTTACGACCCCGATGGGGCGCTGGCCAACTTCAACGCAAACGAGGGCCTTATGGCGTCATCGGTCAGTGGCCCCGCGGCGCGCACCGAAGTGGGCAACTCCCTGGCCAACACCTTTTCCTGGATCAAAACGTTTGACCAGTATGGCCGTATCGACCGGGGCGTGTATTCAACCAACCATCCCACCGTCGCGGTGTTCAATGATGGCGATCTCAGAACCTATGTGGTCTATAACGCGGATCTGAGCAATGCCAAGGACGTTATGTTTAATGACGGTGTTGTGGTGCCGGTAGGGCCTGGTGAATTGGTTGTGCAGCAGGCCGTGATACCGGACTCCAATGTGCCAGAGGCGCCCGAACTCAACCGTGTTGCCGCTGAGAACTCGGCGTTGCGGGTGAATTTTTCACCGGTCGATGGCGCGACTGAATATCAGGTGGCTTACGGTGAAGTGGGGCAGCCGCACACGGCGATCATGGCGGCGGGCGATGCGACCGATTACGCCTTGACCAACCTGCAAAACGGAACCGAATACTACATTCAGATCAGAGCGACCAATCACTTTGGTGACGGTGCCTGGTCCGAAGCGCAGTATGCCACTCCGGGCTCCGGGGGTTCTGGTAGCAGCCAGTCGTCTTCCAGTTCTGACAGCTCATCCAGTGATTCCAGTTCGTCTAGTAGCCACTCTCAGAGCAGCTCCTCGTCCAGTCACTCCCAAAGCTCGTCGAGCAGCACGTCGTCCTCGGCCAGGTCCTCCGACGCCAGTAGCTCGACGCCACCAATGCCCGAGACTGGCGAGATCCAGATTACCTCCCTGAGCGACGGAGCGGTGCGGTTCAGCCTGCGCCTGGATGAAGAGAAAAATCAGGTTCATCTGTTTACCCGCCGTAACGGTCTTCAGGATTATGTGGTGATCGATCTGCACGCCCAGGCTGGCGGCGTAGCGGATAACGGTGATGGCACTTTCACTTATTCAGCGATTCGCGACGGCGCCTATTCGATCGGTGATCAGGTGGAGGCCCGGTTCTACACCTATACGCCCGACAGTGGCCAGGTGTTTTATCCCGGGCCGACGGACAATGTCTGGGCGTTGGCCAGCTACGAGCCGGGCGCTGCTTCATCCAGCAGCTCGTCAAGCAGTGCGTCGGATGTCTCATCATCGAGCAGCCCCTCATCGTCCTCCAGCTCGTCGTCGGTGGCCTACTCGGACGAAGCGGTCCTGCCCAACGGGGCGCCTGTCGAGTACACCACAAGCGCCCGGTATGAAGGCGGCGATGTGATCATTACCTTCACGACCGAGGAAGCGTTGAATTGGGCCTGGTGCTTTACGCCGGGCTGGAATGAGATGACCGCTGTGGACGATGGCCATTACGAGGTCCGGATCCCCGATCAAACCCCCGGAACGACGCTGACCTACTACTTTACCGTCAGCACTGCGACTCGCGGCGAGGGCAATAACAACAATGAGCCCCACCGCTTTGTGATTGAGTGATGGGGCGGGCGGGACTGCGTCCGGTCCTGGTCAGGGAGGGTGTTTGACGGTCCCGCCGGCGGTGCGCTACTGTCTTGACAGGTGGTGGCCACCGCCCACGCATTTCTGACCTTTAAGGAGGCGCTATGAGCACGTTAGCCAACCAGACCTGTGAGGCCTGCCGGGCCGATGCCCCCCGGTTATCCGACGCGCAGATTGCGGAGTTACAACCTGAGGCGCCAGAGTGGGAGTCGCTTGAAGTGGATGGCGAAAAACGCCTCAGGCGAGTGTTCAAGTTCAAGGACTTTGCCGAGGCCCTGGCGTTTACCCAGCGCGTCGGTGACCTGGCGGAAGAGGCCGATCACCACCCGGCGCTGTTGACCGAGTGGGGTAAGGTGACCGTTGACTGGTGGACCCACAAGATCGGTGGTCTGCACCACAATGACTTCATCATGGCGGCCAAGACAGACCGGGTCTATTCCTCCTAGACGGTCCTCTTAGCGGGTCCTCCTGGCGGGGCATTGCCTCACTCCCGGAGGGCCGATGATCTGAAATACCCTTCGCGCTGACTCCCTCAGTCCTGCCTTGCACCCTGGTGGTGCACGGCACGGCCTTCATGTTGTAATATGTGCCAGGTTGCCGGTCCCTGAGGCCGGTCTGTTTCATCATGGAGACCTTTGGAGGTCGGCTATGTGGCGAGTTATGGTTCCTGTAATCGGAGTCCTGGCTCTGTGGGCGGGCCTGGTGGCACCGTTGCAGGCTCGGGAGGTGCTGCATATGGTTTCCCGGGGCGATCACAACGCCCATTATACCGAAACCATGATCCGCCTGGCCCTGGACAAAGCCGGCTATGCCTATACCCTGGAAATCCACCCTGGCAACCTGACCGCCGCCCGGCAACAGCGGGATACCCGGGAAGGGCGCATCGACATCATGTGGTCGGCGACCTCCCGTGAGCTGGAAGAAACCTTGCTGCCGGTGCGTATTCCACTTTACAAGGGACTGATCGGGCACCGGATATTCATCACTCACCCTGAGCATATCGAACAGCTGAAAGCGGTGGAAAGCCTCGAGCAGTTGCGAGCCTTCAGTTACGGGCAGGGAGTGGGCTGGCCGGATTCCCGGATTCTGAAAGACAATGGGTTCGATGTGCGCGAGGAAAGCTTTGATCGGCTGATAAAAATGGTGCACGCCAAACGCTTTCAGCTATTCCCTCGTGGAGTGCACGAGCCGTGGAGTGAGGTGAGCAACCGGCCGGAACTCGAGCTGAGCATCGACGCGCACATTATGCTGGTCTACCCCATGCCGTTTTACCTGTTTGTTACCCCCGAGCACCCCGAGTTGGCCCAGGCACTTGAACGGGGTTTGATGCGCGCCGTTGAAGATGGCAGTTTTGATCAACTGTTTCGAAGCAGTCCCATGGTGCAGTCGGTTATCAATCGGGCGGGGATTGCCCAGCGTAAGGTTTTCTACCTGGAGAACCGCGCGTTGACTGAGCAGACGCCGCTGAGTGACCCACGCCTGTGGTTGTCTCTGGAAGAGCTGGTGCCGTCGTCCTGATCGACGCTGCGGGCCGATACGGAAAACGCCGCGCAAGCGCGGCGTCCAGTGGTCGGCTTGAGACGCAGGGCCCGGTCAGTCGGTCGTCTCAGCGTTGAGCAGCCGGTCGGCGGCCAGCGCGAGGAACATGAAGTTGCTGGCTCCGCCACCCAGTACATACTCCGATTGTTGCCAAAGGTAGGGAAACTCCTTCAACTCGGGAAAGTCCGGCTGGATCAGGGCCGTCCCCACAATCACACCGCCAGGAATATAGCTGTAATCCATGCGGTTCAGACCGTAGGCGGCGCGCTTGGACTTGGCGCCCACCCCGGTGGCGTAGGACTGGGCATTGGCCCCGGGGTTGGTGCCCAGCACGTAGTGCAGAATGTTCAGCAGATACTCCTTACCGAACGCCTCGGGGAAAGCCTTGTGTAAAAAGTACTGGGCAACGCCTTCGTGCTGCAATGTCCAGCCCCGGCCCCACAGCTGCATTTCAAAATCCAGTCCGTAGGGCGTGGCGTTCATTTTCTGTTGCAGCTCCCGATCGTACTCGGCGGCGGCGTTGCGCATGGCGTCGGTCAGGGCCGGGTCGTCCAGCTCGTGAACCCCCCGGGCCACGGCCCAGCCGATCTGGCGGAACTGATCCAGAATATGATCGCGCTGATTCAGCAGGAACGAGCGGTACTCGGCTTTCCCCGTGGTGCGGAACAACTCGACGGCGGCTCGGATCTGCTCGTTGCGCTCAGTGGTGCTCTCCACGGCCCGCTCAACCCGCCACAAAGCTTCGGCCGCCGCCAGAGTACGCTCGGCCAGGTCATCGTCATAGCCGCGCATGGGGCCGACACTGGCGGCAATGTTGGCGATGGCATCGAACTCCCGGGCGGGGTTTTCCTCGGTGAAGACCCACCGATCATCGGGTAGCCCCGAATGGGTAGCGGTGCGCTCCTGCCGGCCCAGCGTCTTGTCGTAGATCAGGTTGTCGGTCTGACCGGAGAAGTCGCCGCCCATGACGTATTGAGTAAGGGTGGGCACGATAATGCCCCGGTACAGCCGTCCGAGTACTTCGTAACCGCCCACGACGGTCAGCAGGCCGTGCTCAATCTGTTGCAGGATGTCGGGCCGTCCGTCGGGCTCGCGTAGTTCGGTCAGGCGCAGTTCCTGATCAATCAGTGTGTTGTCGTGCTGAATACCAAACTCGTCGTAGGCGGCACTGAGAATAAAGACCTCGCCGGATTGGGACTCGATGCGGAAATCTTCATCCCCCGCGTCATACCAGCCGCCGCGGGTCAGCCCCGGGACATGCTCGCCGGGGGCAAAGTCCGTCAGCGTGCTGCTGCCCTGGACATAGCCGTCAAAGTGGTTGATGTCCGTTGGCGCCATCAGGGCATCGTCCCGGTGGCTGTCGTCATGCCAGAGCTTGTACTTTTCCTTGACCCGCATATGGCCCATCTGCACCGGCAGGAAGTACTCCAGGGTGGGCTGCCAGACGTTCTGGTCATAGACATTGCGGGCGATGCGGAACGGGTGGCTGCGGGTGTCGCCGAGCGCCAACTGATACAGCCCCTCCTCCTGCACCGAGGAAAAGTCGAACTGGTAGTAGCGGTAGCGCAGGAAGTCGCCCCACAGGGTGGGGGCCTGAGAGAAGACCTCCTGAGCGCCACTGGCGTCCAGCTTCAGCAACCGCAAGGGGTCACCCGGTGGCGCGTCCGGATCGGTTTCAATCACCGCCACTTTATTCTGCTCGGGGTGATAACCCACCATGGAGTGCTGGATAACCGGCTCGCGGGCCCAGCCATCCACCACGTTGGGGGTGATTCGCCAGGATACGGCATTGGTGGTGGCGCCCGCCTCGATCGGGCTGCGCAGCGTGAACCAGCCGTTCTGGTGCTGGACCCGGCCATCGAGCAGTTGCAGTTCCCCCTTGAGGCTCTCAATCTGCAGGCGCATCGGGTCGGACTCCGGCGCTACGGTCAGCCTTTGGCCGCTCGCCAGAGGGGCAGGCTGGGCGCGGTGGTGCGCCAGCGGGACCAGGCCGGCCCGCTCACCGTCGGAGACAATTTTCGGTGTGGGCGTCGAGTCGGCCGGCGCGGTCACCCCGTAGGGTTGGCGCGGGAAAATACCCGTGGCGTCGTCCATGATCCAGCTCTTGCCAAACAGGTCGGCGGGGTAGAGTTCCAACTGAAAGCCCACCTTTCCGGCCCACTCCTCGGGAAGCGGCGACTTGAGATCAACCTGAACCAGAAGGTCGTCCCCTTCGGCTCGAACCCGCAGGTCGTACTCCAGGGTCAGGTCCGGGTAGTCGAGCGGATTGAACCCGGTGCGGTGCTGGCGTTCGTCGGGGTACTTCAGTGTCGCCACGATTTCGCCATTTTCCCGGTCCACCGTGCGACTCAGCAGGCGGGGCACCGGAGACCATTGCCCCGGGGTCAACTCCAGGCGCAGGTCGCCATTGGACGCCAGGCGGTTGTCGTGACTGACCAGAATCAGTCCACTTTGTCGGCTCTCGGGCGAGGTGTCCTGGAACACCATAAGGCCGACGCCCTGTTGCTCGAAGTAACCCTGGTCGTTGAGGGCGAAGCCGCTCTGGGACGGTGCCGGGGTGTCTGAGGAATTGCCGCAGCCGCTGAGCGCTGTGCTCAGGGCCAGACCGAATAGAATCTGCCGGGTATGCATGGGACTGGGTCTCCGGTTATTGGAATTATGAATACTTGGGCGTAGTGTAGTTGTCAGTGCGAACATAAGTCAGCTTTGGCGCGCAAGTCAACTTAGGCCTCTCTGTGGCTGGCTCTCAGAGCACTTGTCGCTTGCTAAGTTGGCGTATTTCGCTAATATCCCCGTCACTACCAGCGATGTATCCAGGGGGTTGAGTGAAGTCAGACGTTTCGGCAGAAGAAGTATTCCGGCAGTTGGCTGACAGTCTGGCACTCAACGACTCGCCCGATTTTTTTCTGAATCTTTGTCAGCGTCTGACCGAGCTTCTGGGTGTCGATCACGCTCTGATTGCCGAAGTGTTTCCCGAGCTGGCTCAGGCGCGCACCCTGGCCGTATGGTCCCGGGGGCAGCCCGTCGACAATTTTTCCTACCCTCTGGCGGGCAGCCCCTGTGAGACCGTGGTGGGCTCCAGCGCCTGCCTCTACCCCGCGAGCGTAGGCTCCCACTTTCCCGATGATGAAATGCTGCAGACAATGCGGGTGGAGGGCTATTTCGGGTTTCCCATGACCTCCCAGGACGGATCGGCGATGGGGCTGATCGCGCTGCTGAGTGATGCGCCCATGGTGTTGCCCGGTGTGGCCGAGGAAGTGCTGCGTATCGCCGCCGCTCAGGCTGGCGCTGAGCTGGGACGACGCCGCGCCGAGGAGTCGCTGCTGGAGAGCGAACGGCGGCTACACACCTTGATGAATCATCTACCCGGGATGGCCTACCGTTGCCGTAACGACGCCGATTGGACCATGGAGTTTGTCAGCCAGGGCGCGCGTGTACTGACCGGCTATCCACCCGAAGCGTTGATTGAGAGCCAGCAGATCGCTTTTGTGCAACTCATTCATCAGGCCGATCGGGTCAGGGTTAATGAAGAAGTTCAGGCCTGCGTTACCGCAGGCAGGCCGTACCGGGTGGTCTACCGGCTGATCAATGCGCACGGCGAGGTACGCTGGGTGTGGGAGCAGGGGCAGGGGGTGTTCAGCCCCGACCGAAGCGAGGTGTTGCTGGAGGGGTTTATCTCCGATATCACCGAGCAGCATGAATCCGAACGGGTTCAGGAGGCGGTTGTGCAGACGGCGACGGCGATTACCAGTCGTCTCGGCGCGGACTTCTTTCAGCAACTGGTGCTTCACCTGACTCGCGCGCTGGACGCCGACGTGGGGTTTGTCGCTACCCTTCAGGGTGACGATGAGATGGAGACTCTGGCGCGGGTGGTAGCCGGTCAGCCGGTGGAAAATGTTCACTATCGGCTGGAAGGTTCTCATTGTGCGGAAGTGCTGTCCAAAGGCGAGAGTGTCGGCGCGTTCGATCCGCCAATCCGTATTCCCCATCCGAGAGGAGGGCAGCCTGTATTGGCCCGCAGCTATGTAGGGCGGCGCCTGGACAGCGCCAACGGTGAGCCGATTGGCTCCCTGATGGTGATTTATAGTCACTCCACCCCGGATCTGAACCTGGCGACGTCCGTGCTCCGAATTCTGGCGGTGGGGGCGGCCGGGGAGTTGGAACGCCAGACCAATGACCGGCGTATTTATCAGTTGGCTTATGTCGACGGTACCACCGCACTACCCAATCGAATTCACTTCATGGAGCGCCTCGGTAGCGCCCTGCAGCACGCCGAACAATCCGGAGAATCCCTAAGCCTGGTTTTCCTCGACCTGAAACGTTTCAAGGAAATCAATGATGTCCTGGGCCACGATACCGGCGATCAACTGCTGGCCGCGGTAGCCCGTCGGTTGGAACAGGCATGCCGGGTCGATGAGTTTCTGGCGCGCCTGTCCGGTGATGAGTTTGCCCTGCTGGTACCCAATTTGGGCGCCGACGGCTTGCCCGCGGTAATAGAGCGCTGCCACCAGTGCCTGGCCCGCCCGGTCTACGCGGCAGGGCGGGAGTTCTCGCTCGATGTGAATATCGGGGCCGCCTGCTACCCGGTGGATGCAATGACCGCGGCCGATCTGTTCCAATGTGCCAGTGTAGCCATGCATGAGGCCAAGCGCAGTGGTGGCGATGCCTGCATCTTCGATGTGTCGATCGCCGAGGCGCTCAATCGCCGTAGAGCGCTGGCGGAGCGTTTCGCCCGGGCCCTGGTGGAGAACCGGTTGACCCTGCATTATCAGCCCCAGGTCGACCTGGTGACCGGTGCTCTGGTGGGTGCGGAAGTGCTCTGTCGCTGGAAGGATGAGCACTGGGGGTGGGTGAACCCATCGGAGTTCATTCCGCTAGCAGAGGAGCGCGGCCTGATTCAGGAGCTCGGGCATTGGGTGCTCAGTTCGGCGAGTCGCCAGTGGGCCGCCTGGCATTCTCAGGGCTTGCGCTTTCCGGGGCGGTTGTCGGTGAATATCTCGGCGCTTCAGTTTACTGACCTGTCTCTGGCTGAAGAGATCAAAGCGATGGCGGCGCCGGTCCCCCCTGAGGCGATCGGTCTGGAGTTGACCGAAAGCGGGTTTATGCGTGATCCCGAGCTCGCGGTTGAAATCACCGAGCGTTTGCGCCAGGCGGGCTTTGCCTTGTCGATTGATGATTTCGGCACCGGCTACTCGTCGTTGAGTTACTTGCGCCGATTTGCGGCGGATACCCTCAAGATCGACATGTCGTTCGTGTGCGATATGCTCGAGAATCAGAGTGATTACACCATCGTGACCACGATCGTGGCCATGGCGCACAGCCTGGGCATGATGACGGTGGCGGAAGGGGTGGAAACCCGGGCCCAGGCGGACGCCTTGACCCGGCTAGGGTGTGATCGGGCTCAGGGTTTCCTTTACGACCGCCCCTTGGACAGTCAGCGATTCGCCGCGCGCTGGCTGACTCCCGAGTAGGGCACCGGTCAAATCATCCGATAGCGTTCGTCAACCTGTTCGATGCCGGTGATCGGCTTCATCAGGTTGCGCAGAATGCCGTCCTCAATACTGTAAATCCAGCCGTGAACGGTCAGCTCCTGACCGCGTTTCCAGGCGTTCTGTACGATGTTGGTGTGGGTGACGTTGGCCACCTGCTCCATGACATTCAGCTCGCACATCCGGTCCAGGCGCTGGGTGTCGTCGGCGATCTCATCCATCGCGTCCTGATGTTTCAGATACACCTCCCGGATATTGCGCACCCAGTAATCCAGCAACCCGTACTGCTGGTTGGCCAGTGCCGCTTTGACTCCACCGCAGCCGTAATGGCCAGTGACCATAATGTGTTTGACTTTAAGGTATTCGACGGCGAACTGCATGACCGAAAGACAGTTCAGGTCGGTCTGAATGACCAGGTTGGCGACGTTGCGGTGGACAAACAGCTCCCCGGGCATCAAACCGACGATTTCGTTGGCCGGCACCCGGCTGTCCGCGCAGCCGATCCAGAGATATTCCGGTGCCTGTTGCTTGGACAGGGTGGCAAAAAACTGCGGGTCTTCCGCCTTGATCTGGTCTGCCCAGGCACGGTTGTTCTGGAAAAGTTCTTCGAGTTCGGGCATGCAGCCTCCTTTACCGTCGTTCGGCGGATTATAGCAGCCGGTAGGCCTGAACGGAGCCGGGTGGTAAAGTGTCGACACATTCTGGTGTGAGGAGCGCGGCGGTGAGTGAGTCCAAAACCCTGTATTGGCACGATTATGAAACCTGGGGTGAGGTTCCCGCCCAAGATCGTCCCAGCCAGTTTGCCGGCGTTCGCACCGATGAAAACCTGAACATCATCGGCGACCCCCTGATGCTCTACTGCCGACCAGTGGTCGACTGTCTACCCAAACCGGAAGCCTGCCTGGTCACCGGCATTACACCGCAAATGGCGCTGGAGAAAGGCGTCGCCGAACCGGAGTTTATTGCCACCATCATGGCGGAGCTGGGCCAGCCTGGCACCTGTGGCGTGGGGTATAATTCGATCCGTTTTGATGATGAGGTAACCCGCTATACCCTGTACCGCAATTTCTACGACCCTTATGAGCGCGAGTGGCGCAATGGTAATTCGCGCTGGGACCTGATTGATGTAGTGCGCATGACCCGGGCACTGCGGCCCGAGGGTATCCAGTGGCCGGATTACGACAACGGTAAACCCTGCTTCAAACTGGAGAAGTTGACCGAGGCCAACGGCCTGGATCACGCCGCCGCGCACGATGCACTCTCAGATGTGTACGCCACCATCGCCATGGCCCGCCTGGTTCGGGATCGGCAGCCAAAATTGTATGAGCACGCCTATCGCCTGCGGGACAAACGGTTTGCCGCCGGGTTTATTGATATTGATGGTCATCGCCCGCTGTTGCACATTTCCGGCATGTACCCGGCCGAACGCGGTAACGCGGCGCTGGTACTACCGTTGGCGCTGCATCCGGCGAACAAGAACAGCGTGCTCGTGTTCGATCTGTCGGAATCGCCCGAGGATCTGCTGTCGGCCTCGGAGGACTCCCTACGTGAGCGCCTGTTTACCCGCTCAGAGGACCTGCCGGAAGGCACGCGGCGGCCAGCGCTCAAAGAAGTGCACCTGAACAAGACGCCGATGATCGCCCCGGCCAACACCCTGGATGAGCGCACCGCTCGGCGCCTGGGTATCGACAAGGCCCAGGCGGAAGTTCATTGGCGGCAACTGGCCGACCTGACCCTCAGTGAGCAGCAACGGCTTCGGGCCAAGTTGCAGAGCATCTATCGGGCGCCGGGCTTCGAGCCGCGCACCGATCCCGATCAGCAGCTATACGACGGCTTTTTTGATGACCATGACAAGAAGCTGATGACCGAGCTGCGCCGTGCTCAGCCCGAGGCGCTCGCGGCCAATGTGTTTGATTTTCATGACCAGCGCCTGCCGGAGCTGCTGTTCCGCTACCGGGGGCGGCATTTTCCGGACAGCCTCTCCGACGAAGAGCGTCGACAGTGGCGCGACTTCTGCTATCGGCGGCTGACCGATCCGGCCGCGGGTGCCGGGCTGACCTGGGACCAGTTACTGGCGAGACTTGGGGCGCTGCGCGCCGAAGGCGTGAGTGCAGAGCAGGAGCGGGTCCTGGTCGCGCTGGAGCATTACGCGCGCGGACAGCTCGACGCGATGGGCTCTTAGTCAATCTCCTTGAGCCACTCAAGGTGCACCCCGACGCTGTCTTTGTCGCTGGACACCCAGACATCCTGTTCACTGATGTTGAACTGCAGAACCATGCCGCGCTCCACCATGCCAGCGAGCTGCTGCAGCGCCTCATCTGGCAGGGCCCTGACACTGAGGTTGCGATAGCGTGCCAGGGCCCGCTCCTGTTGCTGCCACCAGACCCGGACGCTGTTCTCGCCGTAGGCGAACACCTGCACCTGTCTGGCGCGATTGCAGGCTTTACGAAGCCACTTCTCATCCGGAGTGCCAAAGGCCACCCACAGTTCGATGTCGCCCACCAGGTTCCGGCGGGACAGCTCCGGCTCTTCGTCCTCTGAGCTCAGACTGCTCGAAAAGGTCAGGTCATCGGAGGCATTGAGGGCAAAGGCCAGCAGCCGCACCATCAGGCGCTGGTCGTTTTCCGACGGGTGCCGGGCCAGGGTCAGGGCATGACTCTGGTAGTAGTGCCGGTTCATGTCGGCTATCTCAAGGCGTGCCTTGATCACGGTTGCATTGGTGGCCATGGGTCTCTCGCTGTCCGGACGCGGGGTTGGGAGAAGTGTACACGCTTCCCCGGTCAAATGCGGCGAATTCGCCCCCAGGGCTATGGGATTTCAAGGCAATCGCGGGTACAATGTGCGCCGCTTTGAGGCCGTCCCCAGGGCGTGAAACCTCCATGAAGTACTGATTCTCAGCGGGAGCACTCTATGTCATCCATCAAGAAAGTGGTTTTGGCCTACTCCGGTGGCCTGGACACCTCGGTCATCGTCAAGTGGCTGCAGGAAACCTACAACTGTGAAGTGGTGACCTTCACCGCCGATATCGGCCAGGGTGAAGAAGTGGAGCCCGCGCGGGCCAAGGCCCAGGCGCTGGGTGTGAAGGAAATCTACATCGACGATCTGCGCGAGGAATACGTGCGCGACTTCGTCTTCCCGATGTTCCGCGCCAACGCCATTTACGAGGGCGAGTACCTGCTGGGTACCTCCATTGCCCGGCCGCTGATCTCCAAGCGCCTGATCGAAATCGCCAATGAGACCGGTGCCGATGCCATCTCCCACGGCGCCACCGGTAAGGGCAACGACCAGGTGCGCTTCGAGCTGGGCGCCTACGCCCTCAAGCCCGGCGTCAAGGTCATTGCGCCTTGGCGCGAGTGGGACCTGAACTCCCGCGACAAGCTGATGGCGTACTGCGAAGAGCACAACATCCCCGTGGATTTCTCCAAGGGCAAGAAAAAGTCGCCCTATTCCATGGACGCCAACCTGCTGCACATCTCCTACGAGGGCGGCGTATTGGAAGACCCCTGGACCGAAGCCGAGGAAGATATGTGGCGCTGGAGCGTCTCTCCGGAAGCGGCCCCGGATCAGCCCACCTATATTGATCTGACTTACGAAAAAGGCGATATTGTGGCCATTGACGGAGAGCGCCTGTCGCCCGCCACCGTGCTGGAGCGCCTGAACAAGGTGGCCGGTGACAACGGCATCGGTCGTCTGGATATCGTAGAGAACCGCTACGTGGGCATGAAGTCCCGCGGCTGCTACGAAACCCCCGGCGGTACCGTGATGATGAAGGCGCATCGGGCGATCGAGTCCATCACCCTGGACCGCGAAGTGGCCCACCTGAAGGACGAGCTGATGCCCAAGTACGCCGAGCTGATCTATAACGGCTACTGGTGGAGCCCGGAGCGTCAGATGCTGCAGACTGCCATCGATCAGACGCAGGAGCACGTTAACGGTGACGTGCGTCTGAAATTGTACAAAGGGGGCGTACACGTTGTGGGCCGTCGTTCGGCGGAAAGCCTGTTCGACGAGAAAGTCGCCACGTTTGAGGACGATGCCGGCGCCTACGACCAGAAAGATGCGGAAGGCTTCATCAAACTGAATGCTCTGCGCATGCGTATTGCCGCCAATAAAGGCCGCAAACTGCGTTAATACCCGGGGCGAGCGCCCCGGCTTCGCCCCGCTCCGCGGGGCAACCCACCACTAATAACAATTCCACAACGACTGACGAACCGCGTTTTTTTGACTAAGGTCAAGAAGGCTGGCTGCGCTTTGCGCGACAATGCCCGCGCCAGACGCCTGCCCGAGTTGTCGGCTCGGTGCTCGTGTGCGTATACGCTGGGTGGAATAACAATTTGATCTGCAATAATGGGAAAGACCTATGAGTAGTAATCTGACAGCGGCCGGGGATCATCCGGTGTACGACTATAAGGTCGTGCGTCAGTTCTCCATCATGACGATTGTCTGGGGCATTGTCGGTATGGGGGTTGGCGTGTTGATCGCGGCGCAATTGGTGTGGCCGGCACTGAATGATCTGGTGCAGCCGTTCACCCACTTCGGCCGGCTGCGGCCCCTGCACACCAACGCGGTGATTTTCGCGTTTGGCGGCTGTGCCTTGATGGCCACCTCCTACTACGTGGTTCAGCGGACCTGTCAGGCGCCGCTGTTTGGCGGTTGGCTGGTGCCGTTCACCTTCTGGGGGTGGCAAGCGGTCATCGTTCTGGCCGCCATCACTCTGCCCATGGGACTGACCAGTTCCAAGGAGTATGCCGAGCTGGAGTGGCCGATTGATATCCTGATCGCGGTGGTCTGGATCAGCTACGCCATCGTGTTTTTCGGCACCATTGCCAAGCGCAAAACCTCCCACATCTATGTGGCCAACTGGTTCTATGGTGGCTTCATTCTCACCGTTGCGGTACTGCATGTGGTCAATAGCGCGGCCATTCCGGTGGCCTGGTTCAAGTCATACTCGGCCTATGCCGGTGCCGCCGATGCCATGATTCAGTGGTGGTATGGTCACAACGCGGTGGGCTTTTTCTTGACCGCAGGCTTCCTGGGCATGATGTACTACTTCGTACCCAAGCAGGCGAATCGTCCGGTGTACTCCTACCAGTTGTCCATTGTTCACTTCTGGGCGCTGATCTCGGTCTACATCTGGGCTGGTTCCCACCACCTGCACTATTCCGCGCTGCCGGACTGGGCCCAGAGTCTGGGCATGGTGATGTCCCTGATCCTGCTGGCGCCGAGCTGGGGCGGAATGATCAACGGTATCATGACGCTCTCCGGTGCCTGGCATAAGCTGCGCACTGACCCGACCCTGCGTTTCCTGGTGGTGTCACTGTCCTTCTACGGCATGTCCACTTTTGAAGGACCGATGATGTCCATCAAAACCGTGAACGCCCTGTCCCACAATACCGACTGGACCATTGGCCATGTGCACTCTGGTGCCCTGGGCTGGGTTGCGATGATTTCCATTGGTGCCATTTATCACCTGCTGCCGATCCTGTTTGGCAAAAAGGAAATGTACAGCGTCAAGTGGATCAATATCCACTTCTGGTTGGCGACCATCGGCACGGTCCTGTACATCGCCTCCATGTGGGTCAACGGCATCATGCAGGGGCTTATGTGGCGCGCCTTCAACGCCGATGGCACCTTGACGTACAGTTTTATTGAATCGGTGATCGCCAGCTACCCGGGTTACTTCGTACGCTTTGTGGGCGGTGCCATTTTCCTGTCAGGTATGGTGTTGATGGCCTTCAACGCCTGGCGCACTGCCGCGAGCTCGACCTCTGTGGCGGGTGAAGACAACTTGACTCAGCCTCAAGCGGTTTAAGGGAGCGGTCCATGAAATATCATGATGTAGTTGAAAAAAATATTGGCTTAATGACCGTGCTGATGGTTGTTGCCATCAGTTTCGGTGGTCTGGTTCAGATCGTTCCGCAATTCTTCCTCAAGGAAACCACCGAGCCGGTGGCCGGGCTGAAGCCCTTGGCCCCGCTGGAGCTTGAAGGGCGGGATATTTATATTCGCGAAGGCTGCCACGTCTGTCATACCCAGATGGTTCGTCCCCTGCGCGCGGAGGTAGAGCGCTACGGGCACTACTCGGTGGCCGGCGAACACGTTTACGAACACCCCTTCCTGTGGGGCTCCAAGCGCACCGGGCCGGATCTGGCGCGAGTGGGTGGTCGGTACTCCGACGACTGGCACAAAGCCCATTTGTACAACCCGCGCACCGTGGTGCCTGAGTCCAACATGCCCGCTTTTCCGTGGCTCTATGACAACAAGCTGACCGGCGAGCACACCGAAGCGAAAATGCGCGGTTTGCGCAAAGTGGGTGTGCCTTATACCGACGAGGATATCGAAGGTGCGGGTGAAGAGGTCAAGGGCGTAACGGAAATGGATGCCCTGGTCGCCTACCTGCAGCAGTTGGGCACTTTGCTGACCGAGAAGCGGTGATTTATGGATCAGGGTACTTTGGGCGCAATATCAACGGTTCTGGTCACCATCGCTTTCATCGGCATCTGCTGGTGGGCTTTTTCGCCCCGTCGGAAAAAGCGCTTTGATGACGCGGCCAATTTGCCCTTTGCCGATGAAGACCAGAACAAACAAGCTTCGGAGTCGCCCGACTCCGAGGAACAGAATGAACAGGCGGATCATCACGCCGGTGATGAGACTGACAGGCGGAACTGATTATGAGTACATTTTGGAGCCTTTGGATTATTGTCCTCACCCTCACCAACCTGGCGCTGCTACTGTGGGTACTGCTCGCCAACCGGAAGGTCGCGGTACGGGATGATGAAGACCCGGAAAACCGCACCACCGGGCATGTGTATGATGGCATTGAGGAATACGACAACCCGCTGCCGCGTTGGTGGTTCAAGATGTTTATTGCCACCTTCATTTTCGCGGGCGTATATCTGATTCTGTACCCGGGCCTTGGCAGTTTCCCAGGGGTGCTCGGCTGGACTCAGGAGAAAGAGTTGCGCGGTCACCAGCAGCAGGCACAGGCGCGCTTCTCCGAGCAGTTTGGTGAGTACGCCAAAACCCCTATCAAGGAGCTCGCACGGGATCCTCAGGCCATGAAAATGGGCTTGCGCCTGTTCGCCAATAACTGCGCGGTCTGCCATGGCTCGGACGGTGGCGGCAACTGGGGCTTTCCGAACCTGACCGACGATGCCTGGCAGTGGGGTGGTTCCCCCGAGCGCATCAAACAGACTCTGGTGCAGGGGCGCAAAGCGGCCATGCCCGCGTGGAGCGCGAGCCTGGGTGAGCAGGGTATTGCCGAAGTGACCGAGTATGTTCTGAGCATGGGTGACCGCGAGCACGATGCCGAATTGGTGTCCGCCGGTGAGCAGAAATTCATGCGCAACTGTGCTGCCTGTCACGGAGCCGATGGCACCGGTAATATCAACCTGGGCGCGCCCAACCTGACCGATGATGTCTGGCTGTACGGCGGCGAGCCGAGCGACATCCGCCAGACCCTGCGGGTCGGGCGCAACGGTGTGATGCCCGCCCAGGGCGAGCTGCTCAAAGACGATCGGATTCATATTCTGGCCGCCTACGTCTACAGCCTGTCACTGAACTATGACGAACAAGAGTAAGCAAACGGAGCAGGAACAGGATACAGGGATACGCTATGTAAACCTCTATGAGGCCGACGAAAAGGTGTATATGCGGCGCATTACCGGCTTCTACCAGAAGCTGCGCCGCTACACCGGCATGCCTCTGTTGGCCGCTTACCTGTTGATGCCCTGGCTGGTCATCGACGGCCGCCCCGCCATGCTGTTCGACCTTCCCGAGCGGCGCTTTCACGTTCTGTGGCTCAGCTTTGGGCCTCAGGACGGTATGTTTCTCGCCTGGCTGCTGATTATTGCCGCCTTCATGCTGTTTACCGTCACAGTCCTGGTGGGCCGTGTCTGGTGCGGTTTCACCTGCCCGCAAACGGTCTGGACCCAGATGTTCATCTGGGCCGAGTTTCTGTGCGAGGGCGATCGCAATAAACGTATGAAGCTCGATGCGCAGCCCTGGGGGCCGGAGAAAATGGCTCGCAAAGGCGCCAAGCATGGTATCTGGCTGCTGATTGCCCTGGTGACCGGGCTCACCTTCGTGGGGTACTTTTTACCCATACGGGAATTGTTGGTCGGGCTGGTGGCTATTGATGTCCACCCGGCAGCGGCCTTCTGGGTGTTCTTTTTTACCGCAGCCACCTATATGAACGCCGGCTTTATGCGCGAGCAGGTGTGCAAGTACATGTGCCCCTATGCCCGCTTTCAGTCGGTGATGTACGACAAAGATACCCTGACGGTATTCTACAACTACGTTCGCGGTGAGCCGCGCGGTCCGCGCAAGCCCTCCGATGATCCCGGGGAGAAAGGGCTGGGCGATTGCATTGACTGTTCCTGGTGTGTGCAAGTCTGTCCCGTGGATATCGACATCCGCGACGGTCTGCAGGCCGACTGTATCGACTGTGGTTTGTGCGTGGATGCCTGTAATCAGGTGATGGATCGCATGAATTACCCACGCGGTCTGATCAGTTTCACCACCGAAGATGCCATTGAAAAAGGCCACACCAAAGTGTTCCGGCCCCGGCTCCTGGGTTACGGTGCGGTGTTGCTGGTCATGTTCAGTGTGTTCACCTATGCGCTCAGTGCCCGTCTGCCCGTTGGCCTGGACGTATTACGCGATCGGGGCATGCGGATGTACCGGATCAGTGGTCCCGACGTGGAAAACGTCTACACCCTGAAAATCAACAACAAGGACCGCGACACGCACATCTACGACCTCTCGGTCAGTGGCGACTACCCGTTTGAGCTGGAAGGTTATCGGCCCCTGCCGGTGAGCGAAGGGGAGGTATTGACCTTGCCGGTGCGGGTGGTTGTGCCCAGAGAGGCTCTGGATACCGTGAAAACCTCAGTGACTCTGCGCGTCGAGGCGCGGGAAAACCCGGAAATCTACACCGAACATACCACCACGTTTATTGGCCCGGCGCTGCGCGATCAGTAGTGCCAGCCTCAATGCAAAGGTTGACTATGACCGACAAGACGCCCGTCGCACCCTGGTATCGGCAACCCTGGTTCTGGTTTGTCATGTCGCCGCTGATGGTGGTGATCTGTGTGTCCCTGAGCTTTGTGACCGTGTCGGTGTTTTATGCCGATGACCGGGTAGTGGACAACTACTACAAGCAGGGCCGCACCATCAATCAGAGCTTTGAGCAGGAGGCCCGGGCCCGGGCACTCAATCTTGCCGCTGAGGTGGTGTTCGATCCGGTTACCGGGGAAGTTCTGTTGAGTTTATCGGGTAACGGAGCGCTGCCGGCGGTGCTGCACCTTCTGGTCGGACACCCGGTCAACGCAGATCAGGATCAGCGGGTGCTGCTTCAGAAAGTGCGCGATGGTCACTATCGCGGGGATCTGACCCGGGCGGTCAGCCACCGCCGCTATCTGACGCTGCTGCCGGACCATGATGCCTCTCAGATGCGCTCCGCCGAATGGCTCCTGCGCGGCGAAATCCATTTCGATCAGGGCAACCGGATTGAGCTTCGCCCCACCGATCGCGCACCCTAACGCTTCCTTCGCCTTGCCCGAGTCGACTTCATGAGTGAGCGTCCCTGCTATCATTGCGGCCTGCCGGTCCCTGAAACGGCGGACTTTGCGGTCACCATCAACGGTGAGCGCCAGCCCATGTGCTGCCCCGGCTGTCAGGCGGTGGCCACGGCCATCGTGGATGGCGGGCTGGAACGGTTTTACCAATACCGCTCGGAAGCCAGTGAACGCCCGGATGAAACCGCCGCCGCAGCGGCCGAGTGGCAGCTATACGATACCGAGGCACTGCAGGCGGATTTTGTCGGTGCCGGAGAGGGCAGCGAACGCCGCGCCCAGTTGTTACTGGAGGGCATGACCTGCGCCGCCTGCAGTTGGCTGATCGAAACCCATCTCAAACGCAGCCCCGCCGTCCGGCAGTTGTCCGTCGATGTAACCACCCACCGCTGCACTCTAACCTGGGACGCCGACCAGCAGCCTCTCAGCGAGCTGATGGCCGAACTGGCGCGCATCGGCTACCGCCCCCGACCGGCTACCGACGAGGCGCATCGTGCCCTGGCGCAACAGGAAAACCGCCAGGCCCTGCTGCGCCTGGGAGTGGCCGGGTTCGGCATGATGCAAGCGGGCATGGTGGCGGTGGGCATGTACACCGGCGCCGTTGACGAGTGGAAACTGTTTCTGCGCTGGCTCAGTTTCCTGGTGGCCACGCCGGTGGTCTGGTTTTCGGCGGCGCCGTTTTTTCAGGCCGCCTGGCGCAGTCTCAAGGCCCGGCAGTTGATCATGGATGTACCGGTGGCACTGGCCATCGGGCTGGCCTATGGTGCCAGCGCCTGGGCCACCATCACCGGGCGAGGGGATGTCTATTTTGAATCCATTGCTATGTTCACGTTTTTCCTGCTGGTGGGGCGCTATCTCGAAATGCGCACCCGGCATCGCAATCGCCTGGCCTATGGCAATCTGGCGCAGCTGATGCCACTCAGCGCCCGGCGGCTTGAGCAGGGTAAAGAGGTCTCGGTGCCGGTCAAAACCCTGTCACTCGGCGACCGGGTACGGGTCAAGAGCGGGGAGACCTTCCCCTGTGACGGGCGGGTGATTCAGGGCCAGAGCGATGTCGTGGAAGCGCTGTTGACCGGTGAGTCCCGGCCGGTACCCAAGGGGCCGGGCGATCGGGTGGTCGGCGGTACCCTGAACGGAGAGAGCGATCTCGAGCTGGAAGTGACGGCCGTCGGAGGCGACACCCAGCTGTCCGCCATCGAGCGCCTGGTGGTACAGGCGGAAGCGGAAAAACCCCGCCAGGTGGCGCTGGCCGATACCGTGGCCCGCTACTTTGTGGGCGCGGTGCTGGTGGTGTTTGCCCTGGTTTGGGGCGCCTGGATGCTGATTCAGCCCGAGCGCGCTTTCTGGGTAGCCCTCTCGGTGTTGGTGGTGACCTGTCCCTGTGCCCTGGCGCTGGCGATGCCCACGGCGCTGACCGCCGCCACCGCCAATTTGCGGCGGCGGGGTTTTCTGATTGCCCGCGGCCATGTGCTGGAAACCCTGGCCAAGGTGGATCGGGTTATTCTGGACAAGACGGGTACCCTGACACTGGGGCAGTTCTCGTTGCAGTCGGTGAAGAATGTATCCCGAGCTAAGGATCATCACCCCGACGAGTACTGGTTGGCCATCGCCGGTGCGCTTGAGGCGCCGGCGCGGCACCCGCTGGCGGTGGCCTTTCGTCCCTGGTTCGACCACTTCCGAGCGCAAGAGACTCGCCAATATACGGCGGCCGGAGTCGAAGGTACGGTTGATGGCGAACGCTATCGCCTGGGCAGTGCCGCGTTTGCCGGGGCCCTGTATCAGGCGACCGAAGCGCCGACGCCACCGGATGATGAGGCACTGTGGTTACTGTTGAGCAACACCCGGGGACCGCTGGTCTGGTTCTCGCTGGAGGACGAGCTGCGCCCTGGCGCCCAGGCACTGATATCGACCCTGCGTGCCCGCGGTCTGGCCCTCGAGCTGCTGAGCGGAGACTCCTCGGGCGCGGTTGCGCGCTTGGCCGACACCCTCGGCATCGACACTTACACCGCCGGGGCCCGCCCGGAGGACAAGTTGCAGCGTCTGCAGGAAGTGCAGGCGCGCGGGGAAAAGGTAGTGATGGTGGGCGATGGTATCAATGATGTGCCGGTGCTCTCCTCCGCGGATGTGTCCGTGGCTATGGCGTCCGCCTCGGATCTCGCCCAGACGAGGGCGGATGCGGTGTTTCTGAATTCCGATCTGGCCGTCCTGGCGGGCATCTTCGAGCTGGCCAAACGCACCCGACAGGTGATCCGGCAGAATCTGCTGCTTTCGCTGGGCTACAATGTGGTGGCCCTGCCTCTGGCCGCCGCCGGCCTGGTGCCACCCTGGCTGGCCGCCATTGGCATGACCAGCAGTTCCCTGGTGGTGGTGTTCAACGCGCTGCGCCTGCACCGGGC
>NZ_DGMV01000062.1:10325-14121 GCF_002388575.1 Marinimicrobium sp. UBA4509 | reverse complement strand
CCCGCCACTGGGCTTGCCCCGCGCACAGGAGGTTGATGTGGAAAGTCTGTTTTTATTGGTGCCCATCGCCCTGATTTTTGTCGCCATTGCTCTGAAAGTGTTTTTCTGGGCAATCAAGAGCGGCCAGTACGACAATCTCGATACTGAAGCTCATCGCATTCTGTTTGATGATGATGAGCCCGATGAGGCACAACGCACCGCCCCAAAGACCTCTGGACGGCATCCCGAGTCCGACAACCAGACCGATGGAAAAGGTTCGTGATGGCGGCCGACGCATCAGTTTGGGGAAGCTGGTTGGCGGCCTGGACGCTGGGGCTGTTCAGCAGTGCCCATTGTCTGGGCATGTGTGGCGGCATCATGGGCGCGCTGTCCGCCGCGATTCCCGCCGAGGCCAGGGGGCGTCGCTGGCGACTGCTGCTCTTGTACAACGTTGGACGCATTGCCAGCTATACCCTGATGGGACTGCTGGCAGGCCTGGTAGCCGGCGGCATTACGCCGTTGGATCCGGTGCTGCGCCTGCTCGCGGGGCTACTGCTCATTGCCATGGGGCTGTACCTGGCGGGCTGGTGGCGAGGGCTGACCTGGCTGGAGCGGGGGGGCGCGGTGGTATGGCGCCGGCTGCAGCCGCTGGGTAAATCCCTATTGCCGGTTCGCCGCGCGCCCCAGGCACTGTTGCTGGGCGCCTTGTGGGGCTGGTTGCCCTGCGGACTGGTGTACACCGCGTTGGCTTATGCCCTCGCCCAGGGCAACGTCTGGGCCAGCGGCGGGACCATGCTCGCCTTCGGTTTGGGTACCCTTCCGGCGGTGCTGGCAGCGGGGGTGATGGCGCAGCAACTTACCCGGCTGCTGCAGCGGCGTGGCCTGCGAGTATTCATGGCTCTGGCCATCATTCTGTTTGGGCTCTGGACTCTGTGGCCGGCCGTCGGCGGCGGTCACGGGGGCGAGGGCCATAACCCCGACGCCGATCATTCCCTTCACCACTGACTCGGACGCGCAACCCCGGGGCGTTTCTGCGGTCCAAGCGCCATGAGTGGGTGCTCCGTCCCTGTCCGCCAAGTTTATCCGTGACGCTGCGGTTTCTTCCGGTATATGATGGGGCCTATTGTTGAATGGGTGCCTGGCAGGCATCCCGGTGGGCGAGAATTATAACTGTTGTGAAAATATGGAAGCCAGGTAGTCACCGATTTTTGCTCGGATCGCGTCCTGTAGTGCCAAACTGGCGGCGATTGGCGTGCTTGCTGAGCAGCTGCTGTCTGTCCGGGCTGGTACAGGCGACGCCCGTGAGTACGGACACGGTGGCGGGTGAGGGCGGTCAGGCCTGCGAGCACTTTCAGTATGAGTATCGCGACCTCGCGGAGCAGCGGGAGAGTCGCCTGGTGTTCGATGCCTTTAATGAGCACGAAGGCAAAACCATTCGCCGCATTCAGTTTGACAGTCGGGCCATTTTTGATGAGTCGGACCCCGCCGAAAACAACTGGCTGTACCGAGGCTTCAACCGCCTGCACATCAATACTCGCGAGCCCGTCATCGCCAGCCAACTCTTGCTGCAAGAGGGCGATTCCCTGCGTGAAAAGCTGATCGCGGAATCCGAGCGGATTCTGCGCAGCCGCAATTACCTGACCAGTGCCTATATCGTTCCCGATGTGGTCTGCCCGGACTATATTGACCTCCGGGTCATTACCCGCGACTCCTGGGTGACTGAGCCCGAGCTGACCTTCAAGCATGAAGGAGGCGAAACCGAATCCGGCATTGGCCTTAAAGACGGTAACTTTCTGGGTACCGGTGATGCGATTGCCCTTCGTTATTCGCAAAATATTGAGCGCTCCAGTGTCGGTTACGAGTATAAAACCGACCACTTTATGAAAACCCGGTTGGCGACGCGGCTGTATTACGCGCAAAAGAGTGACGGGGAAGATAAAGCCTTCAGTCTGGAGCGGCCCTTCTATTCACTGGAAACCCCCTGGGCCGCCGGTGGTTTTACGGAGGATGTGGCCGAAGTTCGCACCATTCGCGAGGGTGGTGAAGAGATCAATGAGTTCCGGCACCGCACTCGAGACAGTGAGATCTACTTCGGGGTGGCGGCCCGGGCCGATGAGCGGTTTACCCGGCGTTGGCGCCTGGGTATTACCCGAGAGGAGGATATTTTCAGCGCTTCGGATGAGACGGTGCTGGGGGTTCCCGAGAACCGCAAGGGCAATTACGGTTGGCTGGGGCTGGAAGTGATTGAAAACCGCTTTGCCACTTACAAGAACCTCAATCAGATTCAGCGTACGGAAGACGTTGCGATGGGCGTCAACTATCGGCTAAGACTCGGTTATGGCGGCTCCCAGCTCGGTAACGACCGGGATCTTGTCCGCTATCAGGCCGCTTACAGCAACGTTATCGGGGTGGGCGAGCACCATATACTCCGGCTGCTGGGCGATCTGGACGGCCGCCACTATAAAGGCCCCAACCCCATCGACAGCGGGGTGGTCGGGCTTGAGGTCAATTACAACTGGTTTCGCGACGACCAGAACCGCTGGTACTTGAACTTGCGCTATGACATTGGTGAAAACCTGGAGCAGTTTGAGCAACTGACACTGGGGGGCGCCAATGGTCTGCGTGGTTATCCAGTGGATTATCAGCGCGGTAACCGTCGCTATCTTCTGAATATCGAGCGCCGTTATTTTTCCGATCTTCACCTGTTTAACATCGTCCGCATGGGGGCGGTGGCATTTTTTGATGCCGGGCGGAGCTGGGGCGGGCAGATTGACGGCGAACCCAACCCACACCTGTCCAACGTGGGCATTGGCCTGCGTTTCAGCTCCAGTAAAACCAAGGTGGGTAACGTCCTGCACATCGATTTTGCCGCGCCGCTGGCTGAGCGAGGGGGGCTGGACAGCACACAGGTGCTCATCAAGGCTGAGGGGGAGTTCTGAGCCTTATGCCGAGAGAGGCCCCGTTACAGCCCTGCCTTTTATTGAAAACAGTGTGAGTTAAGTGTAATCTCTGTCTGCAAGGCCACTTTTTTCAGGTGGTTTTTGATATTCAGCAGAGTGAATAATAATGGCTCATTCGCAACTGTTCCCAAGAAATGCCGGCTTCCTGGTCGGTACCTCCAGATCGTTCAAAGCCCACTGTATCGGGATTGTGGCCCTGTTGGCCTGTGCCTGCACGCGGGCAGAGCCCACGTTCGCCGTGGTTGACCTCACCGATGCCGTATTTGCAACGAAGGTGGCTGTCGCCCGATTGGAGGCGCTGCGTGACAATCCAGCCTTCCAGCAGTACCAGTCCGCCCTTGAGAGCGCCGAAGCTGACCTGCAGAACCTTGACCGCCGGGCGCAGGCCTCCGGGCTGAGCGAGTCGCAGCGGGAGATGGTGCAGAAGCGGATCGAGCATATCCAGCGGGAACTGATCGATACGGGGCAGGATCTCGAGCGATGGTTACAAGCGCAGAAGCGGGCCATCTTTGAGGAACTATCGCCGCTTGCCCGAACCGCGCTGGATGAGCTTGCCCGGGAGCGCCAGCTGGATCTGATTATCGCCAAAGATGCGATCATTTACGCTCAGGGGCGATGGGTGTTGACGCCGTCGCTGACGGAGAGAATTGATCGGGGTACGGCGCCCAGTGGCGCAGTGTCTGAGCTTTCTGATGAGTAGGGCCCTAGCCATGTCTAAAGCCTATCTGTTGTGGGGGTTGGTGTGGGTCAGTGCGCTTTGCCAGGCCCAATCGCCGGTGGAACTGATTGATACCGAGGCCGGGGCTGAATCTCAGGCCGATGCCTCGGCGCCGACGTTGCCCGCCGAGCCGCGCCAG
>NZ_DGMV01000062.1:0-10199 GCF_002388575.1 Marinimicrobium sp. UBA4509 | reverse complement strand
TTGCCCGCCGAGCCGCGCCAGGTGCTCGAGGCGCTCCGACAGCGGGTCAATGCGCTGGGGCTGAGTGAGGAGCCGGTGCCGGTTGAGGGCTCCAGGACGCCCGAAGGCGATCTGTTTGAGCTGGGTAAGCAGTTGTTCTTCAGTCGCTCGCTGAGTGAGCAACGGGATGTTGCTTGCGCCTCTTGTCACCACCCCTTGTTGGGGGGCGGGGATGGCCTGTCGTTGCCGGTGGGCGTCGATGCGGTCGAGCCGCAATTGATTGGTCCGGGCCGGGTTCACAATGGGGATCGGGCGCAGGATCCGCTGGCCGATGGTGGGCCAAACGTTCCGCGCAACTCACCGACCACCTTCAATTTGCATGTCTATCAGCGGCGGCTGTTCTGGGATGGACGGGTTGAGGTGACCGATTATCACCACGACGGAGACGGACAGACGGCCGCAATCCGCACTCCCGACAGTCTGCGCAATCTGCCGGATCCACAGGCCGGCCATGATCTGGCCGCCGCCCAGGCGCTGTTTCCCTTGGCGTCAGCCAATGAAATGTTCGGTCGCGAGGCCGGCAAGGTATTGAGCAATCAGGACAAGCGCCGACTCCTTGAGCGGCGCCTGCAGGGGGCGGGGTCGGAAGACGAAAACCCCTGGTTGCCACTGTTTCAGGCCGCCTTTGAGGATCCGCGAAAGAGCCCCGAGCAGGTGGTGACCATGGAGCGGGTCGGCCTGGCGCAAGCCCACTATCAACGCTCACAGGTGTTTCTTGATAACCCCTGGTTCAGATTTGTCGATGGCGATGACGACGCCATTTCCGAGGACGCGCGCCTCGGTGCCTTGCTGTTCTACACGCCGCTGAGTGAGGGAGGCTATGGATGCAATCAATGCCACGCTGGGCGTCGCTTTACCGATGAGTCGTTTCACAATCTGGCGGTTCCCCAGTTTGGACGAGGTAAGGATCGTCACGGATTTGATCTGGGGCGAATGCTCGAGAGCTCTCACCCGGATGACCGATACGCGTTTCGTACGCCTTCGTTGCTGAACGTCGCGGTAACTGGCCCTTGGGGGCACACCGGGGCATTTCTCTCCCTGAGTCAGGCGATCCGCCATCATATGGATGTGGAAACCTCGGTGCTTGCCTATGACTACAGCCTGCAGAGCAATCCGCAGTTCAAGGGCATCCCAACCGACCGGGAGCGCTACCGGAATCGCTCCCTGGAGGCGTTGGAGCAAGCCAGGGTCGGCGACAGTTGGCAGTACCTGTCGCACCGTCGCTTTGACCCGGTGCATGCCCAGTATCTAGAAGCCTTTCTGGAGACCCTGACCGATCCCTGTACCACGGACCCGGAGTGTCTGGCACGCTGGCTGCCCGGTGCCGATGATGATGGTCCGGATGGCGAGCGGTTGTACGCCCGCACCGGATCGTTCGTGGGGCAGCCCGTGACTTTCCAGCCCGCGCTACCGTCCCCGGTGCAGAGCCAGGCGCGAGTCGAGCCCGAGCCCATGCGGGAATCCTGGTTTGTGGATGCGACCGTAGCGACGGGACTGGATTATTCACTGCCGGTCGTGGGTAATGGCGACGAGCAACACCGGGTTTCGGGTGGGATAGCGGTGGGGGATTACGATGGTGACGGCTGGGATGATCTGTTTATCAGTCATTCGGTCTTGCCTGGAAAGCTATATCGCAATCAGGGCGATGGCACCTTTGAGGAGACCACCGAGCTTGCCATTGGCACATTGCGTAGTCAGCAGTTCGGTGCACTCTTTTTTGACTATGATCAGAACGGACACCGGGACCTCCTGCTCGTGGAGGATAACCGTCACGATGATTTCCTGAGGGTTTATCAGAATCAGGGAGACGGTTTTTTCCTGCCGGATCCCTTCAAAGCCGGTATCGGATTCAATCGTTTTACGCACAGTCTTTCTGCCGGCGACTTCGATCGGGACGGCCGGATTGATCTGTACGCAGCACATTGGGGATTCACGGCTGGCGCGGACAATAGTGGGTATTTATGGCGCAATAAAGGCGAAGGCCAGTTCGTCGATGCCAGTGATCTGTTGCCTCCCACCCGGGAGTCTCCCCAGACGGGAAAGCTAGGACTCGTCTTTACCGCCGCGTTTACGGATCTCAACAACAACGGCTGGCCGGATCTGTTGCTGGCCGGAGACTTTCTGACCAGTCAGGTACTGATCAATGACTCGGGGAGCGGGTTTGTCGATCGGACGGAGACAGTGATTTCGGACGAGAACGGAATGGGTATGGCCGTCGGAGACTATGACAATGACGGCGATTTTGACTGGTTTGTGACGTCGATATGGAACCCCCTCGAGCAAAAGGCTTACGTGGGAGGAGAGTCCGGCAACCGGCTTTATCGGAATGATGGTCAGGGGCGCTTTGGTGACGTAACCGATGAGGCGGGAGTGCGTCATGGGTTCTGGGGGTGGGGCGCCTGTTTTGCTGACTTCAATAACGATGGCTGGCTGGATATTTTTCACACCAATGGTATGACCAGTAAAAATGTCGCCAATGAAGCCATCTTTGCCCAGTTCATTCACGATCCCAGCCTGCTGTATATCAACAATGGCGACGGCACATTCACAGAGCAAGCGTTAGAGGTTGGGTTGAATCATACCCGACAGGGGCGTGGCGTCAGCTGTTTTGATTACGACCGGGACGGTAAGGTGGATATTTTTATCAGTCACAGTGGTGAACCCGTAACTGTATTTCGCAATGTCGCCCCAACGGATCACCACTACCTCACAGTCAGGCTTCGAGGTGGACCAACCAATCTGGATGGCATCGGGGCCAAGGTCCATGTGCGTAGCGGTCAATTGTCACAGGTGAGAGAGATCCGGCTGGGCTCCAACTATCTGTCGAACGATCCGCTGGTAGCCCACTTTGGGCTCGGTGAAAGCAAGCAAGTCGATGAGCTGAGAATCGTTTGGCCGGACGGCACAGAGCAACGGGTGGGGGCGCTTGAGGTGGACCAGTATCTGGTTGTCGAAAAGCCCGGTCCGTTGTGAGGTGGTGTGCAAGTGGGGCGCCGTCTGGCGGCGCCCCTGTGCCTCAGGCTTTTTCGTTGAAGATATGGAGATCGCGCTGGGGGAACGGAATGCTCATGCCGTTGGCTTCCAGCTCCACCTTGATCTTCTCCGTCATATCCCAGTACACCGGCCAGTAATCCTCGGTTTTCACCCAGGGTCGGACGATAAAGTTGACACTGCTGTCCGCCAGCGCCGAGACCGCCACATTGGGGGCCGGATCTTCCAACACCCGCTCGTCCGAGGTGAGGGCGGCCATCATGACTTCTTTGGCTTTCTTCAGGTCATCGCCGTAGCTGATGCCGAACACCATATCGACTCGGCGGGTGTCCCGGGCTGAATAGTTGACGATATTGTCGCTGTAGATTGAGCCGTTCGGAACGGTGACTTCTTTATTGTCAGGCGTGCGCAGAATGGTGGAGAAGATACTGATTTTTTCCACCATGCCCGCGGTGCCGGCGGCCTCTACATAGTCACCAGCTTTGAACGGGCGCAGGACCAGCAGTAGAAAACCGGCGGCAAAGTTCTGCAGCGACCCCTGCAAGGCCAAGCCGATGGCCAGGCCGGCGGCACCGAGAACGGCAATCAGGGAGGTGGTGTTCACACCCAACTGGTCCAGAGCGGCCACGATGACAAAGATCAGCAGCAGGACTTTGGCAATGGTCTGAGTGAACTCAATCAGTATGGTGTCGAGCTTGGTGCGCCCCATGACCTTACCGAGAATGCCGATCAGTATGCTGATGACGATCCGGCCGATGATGAAAATCAGCAGGGCGGTGACAATATTGATCGACCAGGGTATGACGTAGAGGCTGATCAGTTCATTGATTTTTTCGGTGTCGAACATGGACGTATCCCTCGATAGGTGATGAACGGTAGACACTAAGTCTAACGGATATTGCACCACTTTGCCGAAAGATTACGCAACGGCGAGCGTACGATTCAGCTGATGTTCCCGGTGGTTCGTACCCGCTTGTTGCCCTTGACCGGCTTGGCGGTGCGCAGGGCTTCGCGGCGCTTCAGTTGCGCATCGACGCTGTTTTTCAGCGCGATCAGAAAACCGGTCACAATAAAGGCCCCGGGCGGCAGCACCGCCACCAGAAAGCCGGGGTAGTGCTCAAAGGGCTGCCAGGTCCAATCCCGGGCGCTTTCGCCCAGCAGAAGGTGCATGTCATCGAACAGGGTGCCGTTGCCCAGCAGTTCGCGCACGGCGCCCACCGCGAGCAGTACAAACATGAAGCCCAGGCCCATCATCAGTCCGTCAGCCGCGGAGGGCAGCACCGGATTCTTGCTGGCGAAGGCATCGGCCCGGCCCAGAATGGCGCAGTTGGTCACGATCAAGGGAATGAAAATCCCGAGAATGGTGTACAGCTCGTAAGTAAACGCTCGCATCAGCAGTTCGATGCAGGTGGTCAGGGCCGCAATGATCATCACAAAAGCGGGCAGACGCACCGCATCGCTGACGCCCTTGCGAATCAGGGACACAATAATGTTCGAGCTGGTCAGTACCAGCAGGGTGGCCAGGCCCAACCCCAGGGCGTTGACCACGGAGCCGGTCACCGCCAGCAGCGGGCACAACCCGAGCAGCTGTACCAGCGCCGGGTTGTTGGTCCAGAGGCCGTTCTTGGAAATCGCTTGATAGTCGGCGGCGTCACTCATTGCGTCGTGCCTGTAGTTTCAGAGGATTCAGGAGCGGTTTCAGTGGTGTTGTTCGGCGCACCTTCCGGCGCTTGCTCGAAAAGTACCGCGTGGTGTTGTTCGACAAATTCCAGAACGCGTCGAACCTGATTGACCACCGCCCGCGGGGTGATGGTGGCCCCGGTGAACTGGTCGAACGCGCCTCCGTCTTTTTTCACGCGCCAGTCTTCCACACCCGGGTTACCGAGGGAGCGGCCGCGAAATCCCAGGATCCAGTCGCTTTTCTTCAGGTCGACTTTATCACCCAGCCCCGGCGTTTCATTGTGGGTAAGTACCCGCACACCGGCGATCTGGCCGTCCCGCTGGACCCCCACAATCATTCGGATGGCACCGCTGTAGCCGTCCGGAGCGATGGCGGGAATGATCACCGCTTCGACCTGTCCGTCCCGACGGGCCAGGTGGATGGCTTCGGACTGGCGCAGGCCCAGGGTATCCAGCGCATCCTGCGGCACCGGCAGGGTATCGGAGAGCAGGTCGTTATCGTGCTGATCCCGGGGAATGATTTCCAGCAGCGCGGCCGCCGCCGCCTGTCGCTCGGCCTCGGCAATCTGCTCTCGCGTAGCCTGGTAAGTGCCGGCAAGCACACCGGCGGTCACCAGGGCGAAGGCGCCCAATAACAGGCTGTTTTTACCAATCGACCAACCGAACATCTAGTGCTCCTCCTTTTCGGTCGCGCGGCGCGCCTTGGTGTGACCGTAGGTGCGGGGCAGCGTGTAGTAATCGATAAATGGCGCCGCGAAGTTGGCCAGCAGCACTGCAAAGGCCACTGCATCGGGGTAATTACTCCAGGCGCGCATGACGTACAACAGCACACCAATCAGGGCGCCATAGACCAGCCGACCACGGACACTGACCGCGGAGCTGACCGGGTCGGTGACAATGAAGAAAGCCCCGAACATGGTGGCCCCGGACAACAGGTGGAAGATCGGCGAGCCATTGCTGGCCGAGCTACCATCAAAGAATAGTACAGACATGACCGTCAGGGCGACCAACATGGCCACCGGGGCGTGCCAGGTGAACACCCGCTGGTACAGCAGGAAGGCGCCACCGAGCAGGAAGCCGAGGTTGACCCACTCCCAGCCGGCGCCCGCCAACCAGCCGGCGCTCAGCGTCGGATCACTGGCGTACAGGTCAGCCATGGTCTGGCCACTGTTCTGCTTCATCACATCCAGCGGGGTGGCCGCCGTGTAGCCGTCCACCGGAACCCCGGCAACAATCTGCTTGAAGCCCTCGGCCAGGCCCATCAGCGATTGGCCCTCCCCCAGGGTCGCCGCCGGGGCGGCCCATTGGGTCATCTCCACAGGGAAGGAAATCAGCAGCACCACATAACCGACCATGGCGGGGTTGAACGGGTTGTAGCCCATGCCGCCATAGAGTTGTTTGGCCAGAATGATCGAGACACCGCTGCCAGTGACCACCAGCCACCAGGGGCAATAGGGCGGCAGCGCCAGACCGAGCAGCACGCCAGTGACCAGGGCGCTGCAATCGCGCAGATAAAACAGTACCGGCCGCCCACGCAGTTTCATGACCAGCGCTTCGAACGTCAGGGCAGACGCGCTGGCCAGAAGGACATTGAACAGGCTTCCCCAGCCGAAGGCCAGGGTCATGGCGACCAGGCCGGGCAGCGTGGCGAATACCACCAGGCGCATCAGTTGCCCGGTACTGCGGGTACTGTGTGTGTGCGGGGAAGTGACCCTCAGCATCGGTTACCGGTCCTCGGTCAGTTGTTGCAATTTGTCTTCCAGCTTGGTGAGGCCGGTGCGAAACGCGTCCACGTTTTCGTCCTGCTCCGCCTCGGCTTTTTCCAGTCGCTGGCGGGCCTTCTCAATGCGGGCCTTGAGCGATTCAATCTGGGCCCGCTGTTTGTCTTCGGCGCTCATGGTTTCCATCGCGGCGGCTTTCGCTTTGGCCCGTTCAATGGCCATGCTGGCGACGTCGTCGGTATGGCGTGAAGCGGAGCTGGGTTCGGCCACCGTGGACGGCGCCAACTCGGACAGCTCCTGCTGGGTGTCGGCAATCTTCTGCTTGAGCTTGTCGACGCCCTGCTGCAGGGCATCCGCCTTGTCATCACCCGACTCCTGCGCCGCCTTGGCCTTTTCTTCAGCCTTCGCCAGGCGCTTGTAGAGTGATTCCAGACTGGATTTGAGCTTGTCCTCCGGGCTCATGGTCATCTTCGCCTGAGCGCGGGCGATCGCGGCAGAGACCGGGTCGTCAGCCGGTTTTGTATCGCTGGCTTCAGGCGCCTTCGGTGCGCTGCTGTCTTGCTCCAGGTGTTGCAATTTTTCTTCCGCTTCCCGGACTTTGAGCTCTGCCTGTTTGATGCGCGCTTTCTGCTTCTCACGCTGCTCGTCGGTCACCTCGGCACCGGGCTCGCCCGGCTCCAGAGGGCGCTGGGCTTTTTCCAGGCGGTCCTTGGCCGCGGCCAGGTTGCGTTCCAGCTTGGCCCGCTGCGCCTCGGGGGGTTGTTGCTTGGCCTGAGCCCTGGCCAGTGCATCTGCTACCGGGTCGGCCTTGGCGGCCGGCGCGTCGTCTTTTTGTTCGGCCAACTTGCGCTTGGCTTCCTCGGCGGCCTTTTTGCGAGCCTCGCGTTTCGCGGCCTTTTCGGCCTCCTCTTTGGCGATACGCTCCTGCCGGAACTCAAAGCGGCGACGGGCCCGGTCGGACTTCTCTTTCTCGTGCTGCTGCTGGCGAATCGCCCCTTTTGAGGCGCGGTAGTACTGCACCAGCGGAATATGGCTGGGGCAGACATAGGAACAGGCCCCGCACTCAATGCAGTCAAACAGGCTGTGCGCTTCGAGTTTTTCGTAATCTTCCGCCTGGGCGTACCAGAACAGCTGTTGCGGCAGCAGGCTCGCCGGGCAGGCCTCGGCGCATAGGCCGCAGCGGATGCAGGCCTGCGCTGGTTGAGGTGGCGGCAATTCTTTTTTGGTGGGCGCCAGAATGCAGTTGGTAGTCTTGATCACCGGCACGCTGGGCTCCGGCAGGGCAAACCCCATCATGGGTCCGCCCATCACCAGGCGCGAGGCTTTTTTGGCCTCGAAGCCATGCTGCTCCAGTAGAAAATCAATGGGTGTGCCCAACAGCACTTCGACGTTGCGTTGAGTTTCCAGGGCTTCGCCCACCAGGGTGGTAATGCGGGACACCAGGGGCTCGCCGTAACGCACCGCCCGATAGGCCGCCACGGTGGTGCCCACGTTCTGGCACACTACGCCAATGCTGGCCGGTATCTGGCCGCTGGGGACCTCTTTGCCGGTCAGAATCTGGATCAGTTGTTTTTCGCCACCGGACGGGTACTTGGTCGGGAAAGACACCACCTGCACCGGCGTGCCTTCGGCGGCTTTTTCAAGAGCGGCGATGGCCTTGGGTTTGTTGTCCTCGACACCGATCAGCAGCGCATCCGGGTGATCGAGCAACTTGGCCAGCAGCAGGGTGCCGGCGACAATCTCATCCGCCTTGACCTGCATCAGCATGTCATCGGCGGTGATGTAGGGCTCACACTCGGTGCCGTTAATGATCAGGGTGTGAATTTTGTGGTCCGCGCGCGGGCTCAATTTCACCGAGGTGGGGAAGCCCGCACCGCCCAGACCGGCGACACCGGCGCCGCGAATTTTCCCGAGCAGCTCGCTTTTATCCAGCGCGTCGTAATCGTCGCAGCGCTCCAGCGGGACCCATTCGTCCTTGCCGTCCACGTCGATGACAATGCTCGGGGCCGAGTAGCCGGAAGGGTGGGGAATCAGTCGATCCTCGATGGCACTGATAACGCCGGAGGTGGGCGCGTGTACCCGGGCGCTGAACACGCCTTCGGCCTCCGCGACCAGCTGGCCGCCCAGCACCCGATCGCCGACCTGCACCACCGGTTTGGCGGGCTTGCCAATGTGCTGGTTCAGCGGCAGGGTCAGCACCGGCGGCAGGGGCATTTTGGCCAGGGGCAACTGCAGGGATTGCGCTTTGTTCTCCGGCGGGTGAACGCCACCGGGAATGTCCCACACTTTGATTAAACTACCCATTACGCCGCTTCACCTGTGGTGTCTCGATCAGTGGCAATCAGATTGACCGCCTGCGCTTCGGCCGGAGCCGGTTTCGCCCACTTCCACTCGTTCAGCCCGGTTTCCACCGGGATCATGTCGATGCAGTCCACCGGGCAGGGCTCAACACAGAGGTCGCAGCCGGTGCACTCGTCAGCAATCACCGTATGCATCTGTTTGGCCGCGCCGATAATGGCGTCCACCGGGCAGGCCTGGATGCACTTGGTGCAGCCAATGCACTCGTCTTCCCGGATGTACGCCACTTTTTTCACTTCGGACTCTTCGCCGTGCTCCGCATCCAGGGTAGGGGCTTCCACGTCCAAAAGATCGGCCAGCGAATTGATGGTGGCCTGGCCGCCCGGCGGGCACTTGTTGATGGCATCGCCGTTGGCGATGGCCTGGGCGTAAGGACGGCATCCGGGGTAGCCACACTGACCACATTGGGTCTGGGGCAGAAGGTCATCAATCTGCTGGATGACCGGGTCTTCCTCCAGGCGAAAGCGCACGGCGGCATAGCCCAGAATGGCACCGAAGATCAGCGCCAGGCTACCGAGCGCGATCAGCGCCGAGGTAATCGGATTTTGTACGATCAGATCCAGCATAAGTCGATGCGAGTCAGTCGGTGAACGGTCGGTTTGGCGCTAGACCAAACCACCAAAGCCCATAAAGGCCAGGGACATCAAGCCGGCGGTAATCATGCCGATGGCGGCGCCTTTGAAGGGGGTCGGCACATCGGCGACGGCCAGGCGTTCGCGCATGGCGGAAAACAGAATCAACACCAGGGAGAAACCGAGCGCGGCGCCAAAGCCGAACACGGTGGACTCAAAAAATCCGTGGTCCTTGGTGGTGTTTTGCAGTGCCACCCCGAGTACCGCGCAGTTGGTGGTGATCAGGGGCAGAAAAATACCCAGTACCCGGTACAGCAGGGGGCTGGTTTTTTCGATGAACATTTTGGAAAACTGCACCACCACGGCGATCACCAGAATGAACGAAATGGTGCGCATGAAACCGATGTCCAAGGGCATCAGTATCCAGGTGTTGATCAGGTAGCTGCACACCGAGGCGAGGGTCAACACAAAGGTGGTGGCCCCGGCCATGCCGATGGCGGTTTCCAGTTTGTTGGACACGCCCATAAAGGGGCATAGGCCCAAAAACTGAACCAGTACGAAGTTGTTCACCAAAATGGCGCTCAACAATATGATGGCGAATTCGGTCATGCCTGTCCTTACCTGGGAAGTGAGCCCACTAAGGCGCACATTATCGTTAACCGGCGGGGGCGCTTCAATCTAAAAGCCCCGGCTGGTTAGGCTGTTTCAGCATATGCTTATGCCGCCTTACGGTTACGGCGGATGCGCCCCAAGTAACAGAGCTTGGGTGCATCATCACGACCGGCAGGAGAGGGGGAGATCGTTTGGAGACCCGCCCTGAATACATCCCTGTAGGCTT
>NZ_DGMV01000010.1:0-6043 GCF_002388575.1 Marinimicrobium sp. UBA4509 | reverse complement strand
GATGGCGATACCCTGACCTACCAGTGGTCCTTCACCCACCGTCCCGCGAGCAGCACCGCAGACCTGCAGGAAGCGGACACCGTCCAGCCCTCCTTCACGCCAGATCAGGACGGCGAGTATCGCCTCGCCCTGGTGGTCAACGACGGCCTGGTCGATAGCAGCGCAGATGAGGTCGTCATTATGGCCACCACTGCCAACAGCGCTCCGGTCGGGGACGCGGGATCGGATCAAAACGTCGTCGAAGGTGACACCGTCACCCTGGATGGCAGCAATAGTAGCGACGCGGACGGCGACGCCCTCAGCTATCACTGGCGTTTCGTGTCACGCCCTGGTGGCAGCGCCGCCACGCTGGGCGATACCGAGACCGCTCGGCCCAGCTTCCAGGCGGACGCCGCCGGTGATTACGTGATTGAACTGATCGTTAACGACGGAGAAGCCGACGGCACCCCCGATAACGTGACCGTTACCGCTGCGGAAGCAAACTCGGTGCCCGTCGCGGATGCCGGTGCCGATCAAGCCGTTGTTGCGGGTGACCGGGTCACGCTGGACGGTCAGGACAGCCGGGATGCGGATGGTGACCGGCTGACCTATCAGTGGCAGTTTGTGTCCACTCCCGATGGCAGCCTGGCGTCCCTGGATGGTGCGGACACCGTGGCGCCGTCTTTCGAGGCGGATCTGCCCGGCAGCTACGTGATCAGCTTGGTGGTCAGCGATGGTGACGATGAGAGCGAAGCAGTCCGGGTTACCGTCACCGCCACCGAGCTTAACGCGGCCCCCGTGGCCAACCCTGGCGACGACCAGGAGGTGGTGGAAGGTGAGACCGTGCGATTGGACGGGTCCGCCAGTTCCGATGCGAACGGTGACGAGCTGTCTTACCAATGGCGCTTCGTCAGCCGGCCCGACGGCAGCGCTGCGTCCTTGAGCGATCCCAGCAGCGCGTCCCCGGAGTTTGTGGCCGATCAGCCCGGCACCTTCGTGCTGGAACTGGTCGTCAGCGATGGGGAGCTCGACAGCACCGCGCAGACAACGACCATCACGGCCACCCGCGCTAACGTGAAGCCAGTGGCTGATGCCGGCGCCGATCAGGCGGTGGTAGAGGGGACAACCGTTACCCTGGATGGCAGTGCCAGCAGCGACGCGGACGGCGACACCCTCACCTATACCTGGCGTTTCGTATCCACGCCGAGTGGCAGCGCGGCCGCCCTCTCCGACACCGACGCCGTGGCTCCAACCTTCACCGCTGATGTCGCTGGCAGCTACCTCGTAGCATTGGTCGTCAACGATGGCGAGCAGGACAGTGCGGAGGACCGCATCACCGTAACCGCTGCGGAAGCCAACGCCGCGCCAGTGGCCGACGCCGGCCGTGACCAGAATGCCATGACCGGCACGCTTGTCACTCTGGATGGCTCAAACAGCAGCGATGCGGACGGCGACACCCTGGTGTACCAATGGAGCTTTGTCTCTCGGCCATCCGGAAGCGCCGCTACGCTGGTCGATGGGGCCTCTGCCACCCCTGCGTTCACCCCGGACCTGGACGGCACCTATGTGTTGGAACTGGCGGTCGACGACGGTGAGCTGGAAGGCACCGACCGGGTCCAGGTGACCTCGGAAACCGCCAATAGCGCTCCAGTTGCCGACGCCGGGGCGGATGCCACGGTCTACACCGGCAACCGCGTTGAGCTCGACGGCAGCGGCAGCTCCGACGCCGATGGCGACACCCTGACCTACGCCTGGTCACTGAGCAGCCTGCCCGACGGCAGCGGGGTGTCATTACGCGATGCCGCCACGGCGCGCCCCTCCTTCACACCCGATGTGGCCGGGGATTACGTGGCCAAGCTGACCGTGAATGACGGGGAGGCCAACAGCGAGGAAGACACTGTCCGCATCACCGCTCTGGAACCGGCTTTGGCCATGGAGCAATACGACGAAGGCGATGCGTTCAATCCTCCCTCCTGGAGGAACGTGGGCCTGCCTTACACCAGTAACAGCTCCATCAACCGGACCTGTACCGGCACCTGCGGCACCATCGAGCTCGCCCGGTTCCGGCTGGAAGCCCAAGGGCGTAGCTACACCCTGCGCAACGTCCAGGTGACGAAAGTCGGTGGCGGGCCTCTGCCGGCCGGCCTGAACGCTCGCTTCTCCGGAATCAGCAGCGGGCAAACCATCGAGGCCGATGAGACGTTGTCGTTCAGCCTGCTGGTGGAGCACGTCGATGTGTCCGTGCAGGTCGAGTTCGCCTTCCGGGTGGATGAGACCGGCGACGCTTTCAGTAGCAGCTATACCCTCAACCTCCGATAACGCTGGCCATGGCTCCTTGTCCTAGGACAAGGAGCCGGGCATGCGCATCAATTCAACCATCAAAGGAACCCCCATGACGGATGAAAACAGGCCTGCCGATACCGAGGGCGACAGCCCGGCGCTCAGCACTGAAAAACAGGACGAAAGGGACCAGCAGGAAATCCGCGACTTTATCCAGCGGGAGATCAAGCGAATCCGAAGCTATACGCCAAAGGTGGGCGTCTTCGGCGTGACCGGAACGGGCAAGTCCAGCCTCTGCAATGCACTCTTTGGCCGCGAGATTGCCCCTGTCAGTGACGTGGCCGCCGGCACGCGCGATCTGCAGGAGGTTTTGCTCACGGATGATGAGGGCGGCGGTCTGATCCTGGTAGACGTCCCTGGCGTTGGCGAGAACCGGGAACGCGACGAGGAATACCTGGAACTGTACCGGCGCCTGGTGCCGGAGCTGGATCTCGTGCTCTGGGCGATCAAAGCCGATGACCGCGCCTATGCGTCGGCTGTCCAGGCGTATCAGACCGCTGTGAAGCCCCATGAGGGCACATGCCCGGTGGTCTTCGCCGTTACCCAGGCGGACAAGATCGAACCCTGCCGGGAATGGGACGAAAGACGACGGCAGCCTGGCGCCCGCCAGAAGGCCAATCTGGAGGAAAAGCGGCAGCACATCGTCCGGGAGTTCGGCCTCCAGGGCAATCACGTCGTCGCGGTGTCAGCGGAGGAGGGCTACAACATGGATCTGCTGATCAGCGCCATCGTCTCCGCACTACCGAACGACAAAAAAGCGTCTTTGGTTCGTGAAGCCAAAGAGGAAAATGTCACGATAGAGGCTATCGCGGAATCGGAGATCGGAATCCTCGACTATCTGTCTCAACAGATGAATAAGGTGCTCTTTCACGCAAAGGAATTCTTGATTGAGTTTGCTACTGAAGCGGCCAAACGGTACGGCTCGCATGTCTCTAAGCTGATCATTGCCTGGTTGGCTAAGAAACGCGGGTAGGCGCTTGCGACTCGCTGCCTTCCTGGTCGGACCTCGGTTCGGGGGAGCGGGGCTCTATCAGGCCCCGCCTCCGGCCATTTGGAAGCCGCTATCCGCATCTCGCTCTTGAATACGGGCCTCCACCCAATCCTGAATTTCCTCTGACACCCAGCCCACCGACCGCGCCCCAAGCGGGACCGGCCGGGGGAAGCTACCCTCGCTCATCCGGCTATAGATGGATGATCTGGCCAGGCCCGTGGTCTGGATGACTTCGGTTAAACGCATGATTCTCATGAGATGGCTCCTTCTGCTCATGAGATGGGCCATCGCTGTAAAGAAGTACCGGTCCAGACACGGAGCCAAGACAGAGGGTCAGGGACGACTGCATCGCAAGTTCCTACCGCCGTGCCCGAATCGCTTGGTGCTTTCCTTGGCAAGGTAGCTGAGCCGATTGAACAGACCAGCGATCTGGCTATCGCAAATCAGTGAGTTGCGTTGGATCCAATAGGTGCCCCCTTCCGAGAAATGCACCAGACCTACCGCCTGCTCCATATTCCAGCCCAGAGCACGGGCCCAAGCCGTGACAATGCGCTTCGCCAAGCTGTCTGCTATCGAGGCATTGGGGTCCGCCGGAACATCAGGATCGAACGAGCCGACGCAGTTACACTTGGGCATTTCACCAAGGCCTCGGTAGCAGTCGCCATTCAGGAAGAGGCACACGTGGAAATGGTGCTGGTGAGAGCCCTCCTGCTCCCTTGCGCAGACATACTCAAGGTGCCAGCTAGGTGCTGTCCTGCCTTCACGCTTGCGCTTGGCGATATCCGCTTCTATCTGGGCTCGCAATGACTGGATGAATCGCTCAATTACGTCACCCCGACGATAGTAGCCGTTAGCAGGCAGGGCGAGATCAAGGCGCACGGCCATAGTCCTCGCCTGACTATCGATAGCCCGCATCATTGTCTGATGAATTCTTTCAAGGTAGGGCATGAACAAGGGTCCACGCTGTAGCTGGACATCGTAACCCCGCCAGGGACCGGAGTGATGGAGGGTGAGGTTGGCATTATAAATATTGCGTTTACGCATTATCTGGCTCCTATGGTTCGTAGACTTCATAGGAGCTAGCTTCTGTATATTTTTTTAACAGACATCAGTGACATCTTCTTATATACGCCGAACCACTATCCTCAATAGCAAAAGAGCGCATATGGTTTTGTTATATAAATAAATTCTAAAAGGCGTTTGAAGCATAACTATATACCGGTCTCTCCAGGGCTCCCTCCCCACGACAGACGCCGGCTCGCGCCCCCAATAGCGCTGCCAGATTAGATTAAATTATGACCTGCTCGAATGATCGCGTAACGAGAGCCACGCTATTGCTGACGACGCCCTCTTGGGCTGTTCCTCGCCCATCTGCTTCAGAGAGGCGACCACTCAGTGCCCGTGTACTATCCCATTTCAGTGAGCACAGGATTACCTAAGCCCTGAATATGCGATTATCTCTGGCATGGTCTCTGATTTGCTTTACATTTAATTAACCTTTAAATTCTTCAGTTAGTTATGTATGAATGTATTCAATAATTACTACATGTAGATGCATCTATGACTGAACACGATACTGGCGAAGCAGGGCTTCCAACTCTCAATATACGAGAGAAACGTTGGTTGCATGCCCACCTCTTGGCCAACCCGGATTCTTTTTTCCCGGGCAGCCTCCGGAAGGTGAAAAACACCGAGACCATAGTTGAGGACTTGGCTAGTCAGTGGGATGCCAGCTATATGTCCACCCAAGTTAAAGCCTGGAAAAAAGCCTACTTTCTCCCTGAAATTGATCTCGCCTGGATATCTCATAGCCACCAAAGACAATTGGTTTGGCTACTCAACGAATTGAGCCTGGTCATCCCAACCATCCCAATCACTGGCTCGGCGCCAGCATTCCTCCATGCCGGCCGCACCCCATTCATCCCGGCCCCCTCTGCCATACGGCCAGAACATCGATACGGTTTTGCGATTGCGACAATTGACGCCTGGCCGCTCTCCGTAAGCGAGAAGCTGGCGGCCGTTAGGGATATCAGGCAGAACTGGGAGCAAAGCCAGCTCAACTGGAAACAGGTCAAGTGGCTGGACGGGAAGAGTAGGCAGCAAATGGACTGGGCCGTTGATTACATCAACAAATCTGAATTCCGCCGGCGATATGGCGTAACCTATTCGTGCCTATACACAGACGACATCAAGGAAAAGCACGTCTATGTTCTAGGCTTCCTGGATCACCTCTATAGGCTCGGCGCGGACTCACGCGAGCTATTTATAACCAAGATGCGCAAGACTTGGTCGCAGAAGAAGTACCGAGAATCCGACAAAGCCAAGAAGCAGGTATACTTCTCGCTAAGCGATGAGGCTAGGCGCCACCTGGATCAGCTAGAGAAAGCCCGGAAAATGACCAAGAACCGTATCATTGAAGACCTGCTCGCCGAGGCAGCAGGCGCCAGATGAGCCGCAACCAAATGGTGGGCAAAGTGGTGGGCAGTGCTCGACATTCCTTTCCTGAATCCACGTAACTTACTGTTTTATATTAGCTTCTTGTCTTCTGGCGACAAGCAGATTCAGAATATCGAGTGATCGCTGGCGGCCCTACGCCGGCAATCGCCGGAACCCCCACATCCCCACCAGCAAGCCCACCACGAACAACACCGGCTCCCACAGCCCCATCGCCAGCGCGGCGACGCCCGGGCCGGGGCAGTAGCCGGCCAGGCCCCAGCCGATGCCGAACAGGGC
>NZ_DGMV01000031.1:62543-62896 GCF_002388575.1 Marinimicrobium sp. UBA4509 | reverse complement strand
CATCATGCAACCCCACCAAAAGCGGCTCGCCTTCCTCGTTCACTCGAAACCGCCCATACCGGGCAGCCTCATAACGCTCGGCCTGCCCCTCCTGAAAAAAGAAGGCGTTGGTGGCGAACAGAATCCGGCCGTTACGTTGACGATAGAACAGGGCGCGCTGGTCTTCCTCAAGGGCGGTGGTCGAAGCGGCGAGTCGGACAAAGTGCGCGATACTCTGCTCATCCAGACGCACGATGGCGTAGCCTTCGGAAGTGTCGTCGGGTTCATCGTCGGCCTGGCCGTTTGAGCGGACGGCGTCACGGATCTGATTGCCGATTTCAAAACGGAGCGTCATGTAATCCCCCTGCATCAGC
>NZ_DGMV01000031.1:60074-62376 GCF_002388575.1 Marinimicrobium sp. UBA4509 | reverse complement strand
CATGTAATCCCCCTGCATCAGCGAGCGCGGGTCCACCGGGGCGAGCTCGAGATACATGATTTCACCCTGGGCCAGATGCTGCTCCTTCTCATAAATGGAAAAATTGACGAGCACCAATATGGCCAGGGCGGTGACCAGTGCGATTCCCCTACGCATCGGTCATGTCTCCAGAGAGGCTGGCCGACCAACGATTCAGGCCATAGCGCACAGCGAAAAAAAACAGTCCGAGAATCAGCAGAGTGAAGGATTTTTCCAGTAGGGTCAGGTCCAGACGGTAATAGTAGGTGGAAATGGAAAACAGCAGAGACAGTACGCCCAGCCCCATCACGATCCGGTGGTTGATGGCGAACCCCAGGGCAATCAGTGCTGCGCCCTGCGTCAGACCGAAAGCATAAGAGGAGGCCAGACAAAGAAGCACCAAGGTGACCGCACTGATAATCAATGCGCGTCCAGTCAGCGCCATTGGGTTCACGCGGATCACCCGGTAGGCCAGATAGCCAAGCGCGGCGCCGGTCAGCCACTCGCCCAGCCAGTGGGGAAACCAGGCGATTGCGAGGCTGTCTTCCACCAGCTCGGGAAAACGGATCAGGTACTGCATGACCAGCAGCCCGAGCGTCAGTCCCATGGCGATGTTTTTCAGGGCGTTGCGGTGCTGAGGGTAGTGAAATTCGTTCAGCCAAAATACACAGGTGATACCCAAAACGACGGGCGGAATACCGTACACGGCTCCGGTTTCCACGCCGAGAAAAAACAGGGATAAGCCCGCAAACAACGCGGAAAATATTCGGTGCAACTGACTCGCCATCAGCACGGCAAGGGCTGAATGCAGAATCAACATTCCCACCCAGAACAGGGCGTTGATATCATCGAGCCAGTAGGCGATGGCATAGGCGACCAGCAATTGACCGGCGAGGCTGGAGGCCAATACCAGCTGCTCCAGAAAAACACTCTGTCGGTGAAGCAATAAACCAAAAGCGCCACCGATCAGCAGTAAACCCAGCACCAGGGCGATGATCGGCTTATCCAGTGCCTGAATGAATCCCAGGCCGAGAAAACCCAGAAGAAACAGCGCGGCCAGCCAGCCACCGATTCCCTGAAGAACAAGCAGATACCAGGGAATCACCGGCCCTTGATCATTGCCCGGTTGAAGGCCGATACCGGCTTCGGCGAGGCGGCGCTTTGCGTCAGTGTTCTGGTTCATGGTGCATAAGCCGGTTCAGATGAATCAGCCACTTCACCAGGGCCGTGGTCGAGCCGATGGTGATGGCGCTAAGCAGAAAGAAGACACCGTCTTCCTGCAGGTCGGTGTGCGCAATGAACAACCCGTCGATGACCACAATCACGGAGAGGCAGCCGCCGGCGAGCATAAACAGGTCGGGCTTGAGGTACCGGTAAACGCCGTAAATGGCCGCCAACACCAGCGCGTAGATCAGTAGCTCGCCACTGATCAGGGTGTCCGAGCTGCCTATCAACGCCAGTATGGTGGCCGCCATCCCTACGCCGGCGGCAATCAGGCGCTGAGCCCAGCCGGTATCGAGCCAGGTCAATCGGCGCGCCGCCAGCTCCCACCCAATCAAACTCAGGGTATTGATGACCAGCAGCGCCCAGGCCAGGCTGGTGTCCCCGGTCAGAATCCAGACCGAGCCGAAGGTGCCGTGATAGAGCATTGTGGCCAGATTCCAAAGCCCGATCACCAATACCCAGAGTGCGGGCAACCGGGCAATCAGCGCCCAGGGCAGAATCATCAGGCTCCAGGTAAAAAACAGCTGCCAGGGGTCCGCGCCGGTCTGATAGGTTTGACCGAACAGGGCCAGCAAACCGCCCACCACCAGTGCCGCGGCAAACAGCGCCGCTTTCGCCGCCAGCCCCCTTCCACCTTTCCAGAAATAGGCGCTCACGGCGATGAGCAACGCCAGCTCAACCAGCGCGAACCGACCCAGATGACCCAGCTCGGTCCAGTTGTAGGCAATAAAAAACAGCAGCGCAAAGCCAAGCGCCAAAGCGCTGAGCCAGAGCAGAAGATGATCGAGGAAACGTTGCCAGCGGGGCAGGGAAGGATAGAGGCCGAGCAACGTGGCCGCACGCTGGTAATCAGCAGGAGCGAGTTCCTCCTGCTCAATCAGATGATCCAATTGTCGGCGCGCCGTATCCATGAAAGCAGGTCCGTGTTCGTTTTCAGGCAGTATCCACAAGCCACCCAACACCGTCAAGCACCCATACCGCCCGTTGTCCATCGTGCGGCTAACACCCGAAATCTGCGTAGGGCGGATAAGCGCCCAAAGGCGCGCATCCGCCGTAACCC
>NZ_DGMV01000031.1:46664-59902 GCF_002388575.1 Marinimicrobium sp. UBA4509 | reverse complement strand
CCCCCGCCCTAAAACCACCCAAGTTCTGTAGCCCAGCAGTTAGGGTGGATAAGGCCGGAGGCCGTCATCCACCGCTCTCGAGTCCTAAGCCACCCACACGGTGCCGCTCAACGCTTAAATTCGGTAGACTCCCTCCCTCTATGATCGAACCAAGCAGAAAGGACCCGGCCCCATGCCCCGCTTTCTCCACACCGCCGACTGGCAGATCGGCCGCCAATACAGCCGCTTCGCCGAAGAAGACGCCTCAATCCTGGCGGACGCCCGCTTTACCGCCATTGAGACGCTGGCCGCGCTGGCCACCGAGCAGGCCGTCGATGCCGTCCTGGTCGCCGGGGATGTGTTCGATGCCCAGAACTTATCGGACCGGACCATCCACCGCACCTTTCAGGCCATGGCCGGCTTTACCGGCCCCTGGCTGCTCCTCCCCGGCAACCACGACGCCGCCCTGGCGGAAAGCGTCTGGACTCACGCCCAGCGCCTGAGTGCCGTGCCGGACAACGTCGATCTGCTCCTGACACCGGAAGTCCGTGTCTATCAGGACCTGGGCTTCGCCGTGCTGCCCGCGCCCCTGACCCAACGGCAGACCTACAACGACCTCACCGAGTGGTTCGACCGTGCCGATACTCCAGACGGCCTGCCGCGCATCGGCCTCGCCCACGGCAGCGTCGAAGGCCAGCTGGCCGAGGAAATCGACTCCACCAACCCCATTGCCGCCGACCGGGCCGCCACCGCCCGGTTGGACTATTTGGCCCTGGGGGACTGGCATGGCTACAAAACCATCGACGCCCGCACGCGTTACAGCGGCACGCCTGAGCAGGAGCGGTTCAAGGACAACGGCGCCGGCCAGGCATTGATCGTCGATATTGAGCAGCCCGGCGCCGAGCCCCAGGTGCAGCCCCACACAACCGGCCAGTTCCAATGGATAAAGCACCAGGGCACCCTGGCCGTGGCCAGCGATCTGGATCGGCTAATCGCCGAGCTGGACGCCCTGCCGCCGCGTTCGGTAGTGGACCTGACGGTGGACGGCGAAGTGGACCTGTCCGGTCACCAGACGCTGTTGCACTACCTCGGTGGAGCCGAGGCCCGTCACCGCAGCTTTCAATCTCACCTGTCCGGCCTGAACCTGATACCCACCGAGGAGGACATCGCCGCACTGCACGCGGACGGTTACGTGGGCGAGGTTATTGGCGAGCTGCGCGAGCGGCAGGAAGGCCAGGGCGAGGAAGCCGATACCGCCCGCACGGCCCTGGCGATACTGGCCGGCATGCTGCGTGAAAATGGCACGACTTCCGAGAGCGAACAGGTGGAGAGCGCCCAATGAAGTTGACCCGTCTGCGTCTCGACCAACTCAAACAGTTCCGCCAGCCCCTGGAAATCCGCGATCTCACCGACGGCATCAACCTGTTTGTCGGCCCCAACGAGTCCGGCAAAAGCACCCTGGTGCGCGCCATTCGCGCCGCCTTTTTCGAGCGCTACAAATCCAGCAGCGTGGACGACCTGCAGCCCTGGGGCGACACCTCGGCCACCCCCGAAATCGAACTGGAGTTCGACTGGCAGGGCGAGCACTGGACGCTCAACAAACGCTTCCTTGGCAAAAAGCGCTGCGACCTCAAAGTCGGCAGCCAACACTTCAGCGGTGAAGAGGCAGAGGAAAAACTGGCCGAGATGCTTGGCTACCAATTCCCCGGGCGCGGCGCGAGCAAAGCCGAGCACTGGGGCATTCCCGGCCTGTTGTGGGTAGAGCAGGGCGCGGTGCAGGACATTCAGGGCCCGGTCAACCACGCCGGGGAACACCTGCAATCGGCGCTGGGCCAGAGCCTGGGCGAAGTGGCCAGCAGCGGCGGCGACGAGCTGATCGCCCGAGTGGAAAAAGAGCGTGCCGAATTGCTGACCAGCACCGGCAAGGAAACCAAAGACTACAAAAAAGTGTTGGAGGATTACCGGCACAGTCAGGAACGCCTTGAGGCCCTGAACCAGTCCGTCGAACAGTACCGCCAACAGGTGGATCAGTTAGGCTCATTGATCGAACAAAAACAGACCATTGATGCCGTCCGCCCTTGGGAAGAGCAGCGTAAAAAAGCCGACGCCGCAAAAACCCAACTGAGCGAAGTCCAACGCTGGCAGAGCGAACAGCGACAGGACCAGCAAGTCCTGGACAGCTGCCGCCAAAGCCAGTCGGTGTATCGCCAGCAACTCAAAGACTTTGAAAACCAGCAGTACCAACTGACCCAACGCGCCGAAGAAAAAGCCAAGGCCGACGCACAGTGGCAGGAATGCCGCGACCGCCGGCCCCAATTGGAAAAACGCCGGGCCGACGCCCAGCAAACTTACGAGCAGGCCCGAGCCCGACGTGAGCAAGCCCGTCACCAGGCGGAACGCGCCCGGCTGCAACAACAGGTCGACCAATTGGCCGAACGCCAAAGCCAACAAGCGGATACACTCAAGCAGGCCACCGAACGGCATGCGGCCTTAAAGAAACTGCATGCGGAACAGCCCGCCAAAGACATGGACCCAACCGCATTGGCCCAACTGAAGCGCATCGAGCAGGCCCTGGCGGAATTGATCATCCGACAGAAAGCCCTCGCGACCCGGTTGAACTACGAGCTGGAAACGGAACAGTCCATCACCATCGGCGAAGAGACGGTCACCGGTGAGGGTGAAACCCTGTTGGTCGAGGCCACCGAACTGCGCATCCCCGGTGTCGGGCGCTTGAGCATTCAGCCCGGCGGCACTGACGTCGCCGACCTCCAGCGTCAGCAGGAAACCCTACAAGCCGAGCAGAGCAGTTTGTTGCGACGCCTCGGCGTCGCCAGTCTGGAGGAAGGCGAGCAACGTGCCGCCGACAATCAGAGGCTCGCACAAGCCATCGAACGCGAGCAAGTACGACTGGACGCCCTCGCCCCCAAAGGCGTGGACGCCCTGCGCTCGGCCGCCGAGCAGGACGACGCCCGCCTGGAAGCGCTACGCGTACAGCTGGCAGAAGTGCCCGAAGCACAAACGGACGTGCCCTCGGAAGAAAACGCTGAGGCGGAACTGGAAGCCGCCCGCGCGGAACTGAAACGAGCCGAAGACGCGCTCACTCAACACCAACAACAAGAGGGCCTGGCAGAGCAAAAGAGCACCAACGCCCACGCCGAATGGGATAAGCTCAACGCCCAACTTCAGGCGCCGGATCGCAAAGCCCGCGAAGAGCAGGCCAATAAGGAGCTGACCGACCTCAAAGCCCGTGAGCATCAGCTCACCACCGCCATCGACGCCCGACAAAAGAAAATTGATGCCGAACAACCCGAGGTGCTTGAGCAGGATATCGAACGCTTTACAAAGTCCGCGAACGCCATGGAAACCCAAGCGCGGGACAGGGCCCAAAGCATCCGCGACCTGCAAGTCCGACTGGAAGAGCAGGGCGCCCAGGGCCTGGAAGAAAAACGCGATGAAGAGGCGCAGATCAACCAACGCCTGGCCCAACGCCGGGATGAACTGGCCCGACGTGCCCAGGCGCTGGACCTGTTACTCAACCTGCTCAAAGACAAACGTCAGGCCCTGACCCGTCAGCTGCAGGCGCCCCTGCAAAAACACCTGAACCACTACCTGAAACTGCTGTTTCCCCAAGCCCACCTGAGTGTGGATGAAAACCTCATGCCCACCACCCTCACGCGCCCTCAAGGCACGGGAGAAGAGCAGGGCGACCTGCCATCACTCAGCTACGGCGCAAGGGAACAAATGGGCCTGATCAGCCGCCTGGCCTACGCCGACCTGCTGCGCGAAGCTGGCAAGCCCACACTCATCATCCTGGACGACGCCCTGGTCCACAGCGACGCTCAGCGCCTGGACCAGATGAAACGCATCCTGTTCGACGCCGCCCGCCGACACCAGGTGCTATTGTTTTCCTGCCATCCCGAGAATTGGAGGGATTTGGGGGCTACGCCGAGGGATTTGCAGGGGTTGAAGATGGGGTAGAGGACATTCTGTATCTTCGAACGGTGAAGATACATCTACCCTTACTTGAATTGCTATAACTCATTTGCCTCGGCTGTTGGGGCAGCGATAAAAGGAACGAAAATGATGAACCGATTGACAATTGGGTTGGCGGCTTTGGCCGTTGCAGGATGTGGGACGCACGATCTTTCCGACGGCGATGCCGCAGTGGCTAACAATGCCTGCACAGCATTGACCGGACTTGAAATGGCGAACACCGAAATCACCCGCTCCGAGGAAAAGCCAGCCGGCTCCTTCAGCTTCGGAGCCGGTCCCGGTAGCACTTCGGTGGAGCTGCCCACTCATTGTTATGTCGAAGGCATCAGCAACGAACGCACAGGAGCGGACGGCAAGACCTATGGCCTTGGTTTCGCGCTGGCCATGCCGGCGGACTGGAACGGTCGGTTCCTGTTTCAGGGTGGCGGCGGGCTGAATGGCACAGTGCATCCGCCGCTGGGCGGCAATGCGGCTGGTGATAAGCCAGCTTTGGCGCGGGGTTTTGCGGTGATTTCCACCGATGGTGGACACAAGGGCGAGCACGGTTTCGATGCGTCCTTTATGGCCGATCAGCAGGCCGCGCTCGATTTTTCCGGACAATCCGTGGCCAAGGTCACCGAACTGGGCGAGGAGATTGTGAAGGCCCATTACGGGCGGGCCGCGCATCATACCTATATTTCCGGCTGCTCGACCGGCGGGCGCGAGAGCATGCTGGCCGCGCAGCGCTATCCCATGCTGTTCGATGGTGCCGTGGTCGGTGCGCCGGCCATGCGCACAGGAAACTCAAATTTCGCCCTGCGTAAGGCGGTGGTGGCCTTTAACGAAATAGCGCCCCGTGACGACGAGGGCAATCCGCAGGTTGGCCGCGCTTTTTCTCCGGCAGAACGCCGCGCGGTGCATGATGGGCTATTGGCGCAATGCGACGGCCTGGATGGCCTTGAAGACGGGGTGGTCGCCAATGTCCGTGGTTGCGACTTCGATCCCAGCCTGCTCGTCTGCGAGGAAGAGGGCGACGATTCGTGTATCTCACCGGCGCAAGCGGACGCGCTCGACAAGGCCTTTGCGCCGCTGGTCAACAGTGCCGGCTACGAGATCTATCCCGCTTTTCCGGTCGATACCGGCATGATCGAGGGGAATATGACTTATATTCCGGGTGAGAATTTCTTCTCTCCCGGCGCCAGCGCCCAGCAGACCGCAATTGATATTGATGCCGAAGATGCACAGCTGCGCAATGACCCGATGCAGTCGCGCACCGATAGCTACGGTTGGACCAACTTTTCCACTTTTCTCCATCGGGGTGGAAAAATCCTGTTCTATCACGGCGTCAGCGACGCCTGGTTCTCGGCCTACGACACGCTCGAGTTTTATCAGCGGGCCGGCGAAGCCAATGAAGACTGGAGCGATGCCAGCCGTTACTATCATGTGCCCGGCATGGGCCATTGCGCCGGTGGGGCCAATACTTATGATTCCTTCGATTTGCTGAGCGCGGTCGTCGATTGGGTGGAAAACGGCGAAGCGCCGGAGGGTATCATCGCTTCGCGCGAAAACCCGGAGCCCGGCAACCGCAAGCTCTGCGCCTATCCAATGCACCCGCACTATATTGGCGGTGACAAGACGTCTGCCGATAGCTATGAGTGCCGCCGGTAGCGAGTCAGCGTTGGGTGTGATGAAAAGAGTTCTGGCAACGCTACTGTTTCTTCCGCTTGGTGCCGTTGCCGGCGACCTTCAGCCTTTTGAAACCGATGGGTGCAGTTCCTTTCCGGACGGCACAGTCCAGAATAACGAACTCTGGTTATCCTGCTGCATTGCCCACGATTATGCCTATTGGATAGGCGGCACCTATCGGGATCGTCTTGACGCGGATAATGAACTCAAGCGTTGCGTTGCCGATGTCGGGGAGCCTGAAATCGCAATGCTTATGCTGGCTGGGGTCAGGGTCGGGGGCACCCCCTTTCTGCCCACGGAGTTTCGCTGGGGGTACGGTTGGCCGTTTCTGAGAGGCTACAAAGCTCTGACTGAGAATGAGCTGGACCAAATACGGGCGTTGGAAGGAGAAGGTGATTCCCTTTAGCCGCTGGCCGCTTTGCGGAATTCCGAGATGCTATTGGTATCGAGCAGGTACATCAGTCCCTCTCGGCCGGCTTGACGCCGAGGCGGCGGCCAAGTCGTATGTCGAAGGAATAAATCTACTGCTGAGACGTTAACTGATTGAAACCCAATCAGTAGGAGGTCTTAGTCATGAAAAAATCAACACTTGTACTCGCCATCGCTTCTGTTCTGGCTCTGCCAAGTTCGGCCCAATCCATCAATGCTGATGCCGAGGCTGACGCTCGCGCTAACGCCCAGATGCAGACGTCCGGGGCTCGTGAAGCCAGTGAGCCAGCGGGCGAACAGGGTCGGCAGAATCGTTCGTCTGTGGGCGCCCGCGGCAATGCGGGTGGTTCTGGAGCGGAGAGCCTGCAGCGCGAAGAGTCGTCCACTCAGGATGAATCGGCTGAAACGGAGACTGAGGTAGTCGACACCGGAAATTCTATCAACGACGGTGCCGACGACACCTCAGATAGCACTACCAACCTGGCGGGCGAGTCCCGCGCCCTAGTGGAAGGTGCTGGTGAGGTCACTACGTCAGCGTCACAAAGTGCTGAGGGGCGGGCCGAAGCCGGGCTGAACACAGCGGTCTCCGCGCGTGAAGACGCACAGAGCCGTGTGGAACAGGCGCAGGACGTTGCTGAGGCTACCGTTCAGAGTGGCATTGATACCGCTTCGGACGTCCGCACCCAGGTTGAGACGCAAGCCGCTTCGGCGGTGGAGTCGGCCAGTGTTGCCGCAGAGGCTGGCGCCGATGTGGCCGCCGAAGTCAGCCAAACGGTGAGCAATGAGGTGTCCAATTCCGTGAGCTCGGCAGCGGCGACCGCGGTGGATGCGGAAGTGGCCCAACAGGTGAGTGCGGCGGTGGCCGACCAGGTGACCACTGAAGCGGCCGGGGCCGTTGAAGCCTCCGTCAATCAGGCACTGAACGCCAATATCACTCGCTAATATCCCTTGTTCATTGGCACCGGTGGGCCTCGGCCCGACCGGTGTTTTTTTACGGAGTCATTCCCATGAATATGAATACACTACCCCGAATGGCACTGACCCTTGCCGCCGCTTTGTCCAGTGTTACCGCTTGTGCTCAAAACGATGAGGCGTCGAATAACAAGGCTGATTTCAATGTGAAGCTCCACGCTGGCGGTGCCTATGATTCGACGCTGTCGGTTGCGTCGCTGGACCAGACATCTAACCAGGGCGACTGGGCAAATGTGTTTTACGGCCGGGTCGGTGGTGAGCTTTATCCGACCGAGCGTATTACCCTGAAAGGCAGTTACAGCCTGTCCTCGCGTCGATACCACGAGGTCAGCGAATTCGACCAGGACCTGGGTATCGCTTCGCTTGATGGTGCCATTGATCTGGCGGGCATTACCTGGGGTCTGAGTCGACACGTCGCGGACGCCGAGCTCGCGTCCGAGCCCTTGCTGGATCTGACCAAGGACAGCTTTTATGCTGCCAAACTTTTTAGTTCGGGTGTTTATGTTCGCGGTGCCTACACCGAGAGCGAAAAGCGGTTCGAGAACAACCGCGATCGCAATGCCGATGGTGAGGAGCTGGCCGGCGATGTGTATTACTTTTTCAATGATGCACGCACTTTCTGGTCATTGGGCGTTAGCCGCCAAGAGGAAGAAGCTTACTCGCCGGCGTTCGACAATACCGCGCTTAAACTGCGGGCCCGCTATTCCCATACAGGGTCGATCGCCGGTCAGGAAAGCAGGATTCAGTTGGGCTGGCGTTACCAGGATCGGGATTACGGCAACGAGCAGTCGCTGCCAGTTACCGATAATGAAACCGGAGAAGGGCTGCCCGGAACCGGTGACCCCATGTCGCCAACCGGCACGGGCACCCGGCACGACCGCAGTCATGTGGTCGAAGCAATCTGGACACTCAGTTTTCTGGAGTGGCTGGCGCTGGAAACCAAAGTCGAGCACGGTAACTACCGTTCGAACTTTGATGCGGCGGACTACCGGGAAACCGGCGTATCGGCGCTGCTAAGTGTGGAGTTCTGATTACTGTTATTGCAGCAGGCCGTGACCGAAAATCGGGTCGCGGCCTGCCTCCCCAAGATCTTTCGCTTGCCCGGCCAGATATTGCACCACGTTCCCACTTGAGGCCAGTTGCTTGGCCAAAGCACAGGCCACATGGGCGGTCACCGTCGGAGCGGCCATGGAAGTGCCGCTCTCATGACCAAACTCCCCCGTGCCCCGGGTGGTGCGTACCGACACGCCGGGGCCGGCAAAATCGATATGCTCTCCACGGTTGGCCCAGCGATACACCTGCCCGTCGGCATCTACCGCGGTACTGGCGATCACGCCACTATAGGCCGCCGGGTAAAGCGGTGGGGCTGCCGGGCCTTCATTACCCGCTGCCGCGACTACGGCGATACCGCCAGCGGTAAGACGCTCCATTACGGTGGCGAGCACGCGATTGTCGGGCCCCGTGAGGCTCATATTGATCACGCTGACTTCCTGCCCGATCAGCCATTCCAGACCCGACACCAGATGCATCATGGTGGCGCCCTGGGCGTATTGGTTGCGGCTGTAGAATACCGAGGCGTTATAGAGCGTCGCCCCCGGCAACCGCGCCGGCGTCTCGTCAATGATCCCCAACATCAGTCCGGCTACCGCCGTGCCATGCCCGGTGGGCGGGCCCTTTTCGTCGGTACCCTCGGGGTCTGGTAAAAAGTTCCGTTCCACGATGCGGCTGTTGATCAGCCCTGGGTGCTCGGTGGCGATGGCGGTATCGACCATGCCGACTTTCACCGGCTGTTCGCACAGAGGCTTGCGCGGTCGCTCGGCGGATTCCGATGACGGGTTGGCGGCCTGGGGATTGTAGATGTGATTTCGGTCCAGCCGTTCGGCCAGGTCGGCCGGCAAGGTGTTTTGTAGCGCGGCGTAGGAGTCCAGCCGTGCCGGCACCCGGAAGCGCACCATCTCCAACCCCAGTTTCGGTAGGCGTTTCTGCTCCAGAATCTCAACATTCAGGGGTTCCAGCAACGCCAGTTCCCCGGGGGCGAGCATCAGCAGCCATTCGTGCTGCACGGCTCGCCAGCCGTCCTCCACTTCCACGTCCATAAACAGGGTGGCGCCCCGGGAGTCCAGTATCGGCACGCGGCTCGGAAGGGCATCCAGGGGTTCTGCCGGTGGGCGCAGGGTGTCTGGCAGTTGCTCCGGCAAAGCGGCCGTGAGTCGGCGCTCCAGGGCGCTGGTGACATCGGCGGGAAGGGTATCCCGGTGCACGCGCTCTACAGAATCAATGGAGCGGTCCACCCGGTCGGTCACCGCGGAGGGCAAACCCAGTTGGGCCTGGGCGACAGTGCTGAGGCCCAGCAGGCACAGTACCAGCGGGCGCAGCCGGGTCGGTCGGGGTTTGGCTTTCATAATCGCATATCCGGTGAAGGAGCTAGTGGGGTACCTGTTACTATAACGGCCTCACCCGATAAAAATTCCTGGGGCCGGGAATAAAAAACCCGGCTGGCCCGTTAACAGGGTACAACAGAAAGGTGCTGTCTATGAAAAGCGAATTGTCCGAGGTATTGCCTCAGCTCAGGCGGTTTGCCTACTCGCTCACCGGGTCGATGGATGAGGCCGACGACCTGCTGCAGAGCACGGTAGAGCGGGCGCTGAACCGTACTGTACCCGAAGGAGTGGAATTGACGAAATGGCTGTTCCGGGTTTGCCGGAATTTGTGGATCGACGGTTACCGCGCCCAGAAGGTCCGCCAGGAAGCGACCTTGCAGCCGCAATTGCAGGAGCGCGAAATTGTCGACGGAGAGCGGGCCATGGCGAGCGAAGTTGAGCTCGATCAGGTCAGCCGGGCCATGGACAGGTTGCCGGACGACCAGCGTCTGGTGCTGTCGCTGGTGGCCGTCCAGGGCCTGTCCTACAAGGAGGCGGCCGCCACGCTGGAAATACCCCCGGGCACCGTGATGAGCCGCCTGGCTCGTGCCCGAACCGCTCTTATAGAAAGCCTGAACTTACCTGTAGCGAGGACCAGCTCATGAATATCAACGATGAAACCCTGTCGGCCTTTCTGGACGGCGAGCTGCCCCCGGCCGAAATGGAGCAGGTTCGCGTCCGGTTGGCCGAAGATCCGGCACTGGCAGACCGCCTGGCGGAACTGAGCGCCGTGGACAAACTGGTGAGCGAGCGGGCCCACGCCATTGATGAACGGCCATTGCCGAGTGGTATTCAACAGATGCTGGCGGAAGATGACGCTAAGCCCGAGTCCGCGCAGGTGATTGCCTTTCCCCTTTGGCGCCGGGCCCGTCAGGCACTGAACGCGCAAACCGGCATTGCGGCGGCTATTGCGTTGGCGTTCGGGTTCGGACTGGCCGAGGTCACCGACAATGTCGGAAGTCCGCAAATCGACGCATTTCAGCCGGTCGCCGAGCGCCTGGAAACGCTGCCCAGCGGCACCACCGAAGCTCTGCCCGACGGACGGGAAATTACCCCCCGCCTCACCTTTGTTAATCGGGATGGGCAGCACTGCCGGCAGTACCGGGTAACCGGCGCGGGCGAACGGTCGGAGAATATCGCCTGCCGAGCTCAACAGACCGAGGCCGGCTGGGAAGAGTTGGCCAGCATTCGTCAGCGGGCGACGGAGCCCGGCAGCTATCAGACCGCCAGTGGTGGCTCATTACTGGACAGCGCACTCGATCAGATGATGGCCGGCGGCATCATTGAGCCGGAACAGGAAAAACAATTGATTGAGCGAGATTGGCAGCAATAGCCATCACCAGTCATTTACCAGGAAACCGGGAGGTAATGTATGAAAAAGCCAATAGCATCCTTGATGATGGTTCTGTTTATCAGTGCCTGTGCGGCACCCGAGGTTTACCAGCCCGCCTCAGACGGCGGCTACGGCTACCGGGAAAGCCAGATTGCCGATAACCGGTACCGTGTATCGTTCAAAATGCGCGGCGACACCCAGTTTGAAGCCATGGACTACGCCCTGCTACGCGCCGCCGAGCTAACGTTGATGGCGGACTACGACTGGTTTGTTGTTGCCGACCGGCAAGTCGATGGTGAGAAGCGGGAGTCAGGCAGTCAAGTAAGCGCAAGCCGCACCCGGGAGGTGGAGCGCCGCTGCGGCTTGCTCGGCTGCACCACAAGCTCCCGTCCCTCCACGACTTTCGGCGCCGAGATCAATTCGGGTAATAGGGCAGAGTCGGAAGTGATTCTGGAAATCCGTCTGGGCAAGGGCGTACGCCCCACCGAAGTCGACAGCTACGATGCCTTGGAAGTGCGGAACAATCTGCGCAAGCGTGTGAATTAGGGAAGAGGCGGTGGTCCAGATCGGGCATGTTGATTGGGCTGTCTGGATTCTGGGCCTGTCCGAAAATGGTTATCAAGCGCTTCCTGATGTCGCGCGCCACCGTTGTGAGCCGATTCACAAAACGGTAACCGTCAGTTCCGCTTAACTTGCGGCTTTTCGGTCTGCTGATTAGACTTCGGTCTGGTTCCAATGTCTGACCAAGGACGATGCGTATATGGACGACGCGCCACAACTCTATCTTTCCGGCATGGGCATGGTAAACGCCATTGGTGGCTCCGTTTCCATGGTCTGGGCGGCAGCCGGTGCCGGTATTAACCGCTACACCCTCTCCCGCTTTGTCGATGATAGCGGCAACCCCATCCGGTTGGCGCCGGTGCCCGATGAAGTGTTTGACCACCCGGGCTGGGCGCTGGATGAGGGAGACTTTCACAGCGAACCGCAAGACCATGCGATCAAAATGGCGCTTCACGCTTTGGGTCAGTTGGCGGAGCAGGGCGCCTTTCCCGAGCAGGCGCCGTTGATTCTGGCCATGAACGAGCCCGAGTTGTGCGCCGATTGCCTTCCCCTGAATAAATTCAAAACCAACCTGGCCCTGTCCGGCCACGATTGGCTGCTGCCGGAATTACTGCGAAGCCTGCACACGGGTCGTGCGGCGGGCCTGGAGGCTGTGGCTTTCGGCTATGACTACCTGGCGGAGGCCTACCCGCAAGGCATGGTCATTGGGGCCAGCGATTCACCCAATAACTACACCCGCCTGCGCATACCGGAACAGCAGAATCGGCTGCTGACCCTGGGCCCAAACGATGGCTACGCGCCGGGGGAGGGCGCGGCGTTTGTGGTGCTGACCGCAGACCCGGCGAGGGCTCTGGAGGAGAACGGACAAATCATCGTGGTACATCCGCCGGGCCTGGCGCGGGAAGTCGGGCATTGGTTCAGCGACGAACCCTATCGGGGCGAGGGGCTGGACGCCGCATTCAAAGCGGCGCTGGCGGACTACAACGGCCCGGCCATTCACAGTATTTACAGCAGCATGAACGGCGAACGTTACTGGGCCAAGGAGTACGGTGTGGCCATGACCCGCAGCTGGGAACGGCTGGGCGATGACGTCCAGCTGGTGCACCCCTCCGAGTATTACGGCGACCTGGGCAGTGCCACGGCCCCCTCGCTGCTGGCGCTGGCTGCATTTGATCTGTTGAAAAACACCAGGGCGCAGAGTCATTTGGTGTACAGCTCATCCGATGCTGGCCTGCGCGGTGCGTTGATCGTAGAGAAACGCCCCAAGGCAATGGAAATCAGCAAAGGAGAAGCGATATGACACAGGTAGGCGAGGGCGTGTTTGTGCCCCAGCCGCCCAATAGCGGCGGCGATGAAGATGACGAGGGCAAGAAAAAGATCAGTGTTCGGCTGCTGTTGTTTTTTGATGGGACGGCCAATAACCGTACCAATGTGGAGGAGCGGGAGAAGAATACTGAGGTGTACCAGGCGTTGGCCGATCAGTGGGTGGGGCTGAAGGCCTATCAAAGCTATAACAATGGCAAGTCCAATATCGCTCTGTTGGAGGCGCAAGTCGATGACAAGAAGGCGCCTGAACCTTTTCAGCATGCTCTCAAATTGTATGTTGAAGGCGCTGGCACCGAAGACCGGGAAGCCGATTATCGCAGAGGGTTGGCAATGGGAACAGGGTCTACCGGTATAGACGCGAAGGTCAAAAAAGGTATTGAGAAAGCGGTGTCAAAATTGAGGAAGCTTTTCCAGAGTGCGGACGAAGACACCACGCTGAAGCAATTGGCTATTGATTTGTTTGGATTTAGCCGTGGCGCTGCGAGTGCCCGCTATTGCATCCATAAGCTCATGGACGCAGGCGGTGAGCCAATATCCGAGCAGCTGGAGGTTGAGGGATT
>NZ_DGMV01000031.1:31838-46526 GCF_002388575.1 Marinimicrobium sp. UBA4509 | reverse complement strand
TTGAGGGATTTCCCGCCGATAAAATCGAGATCAACCTGGTCGGGCTCTTTGATACTGTTTCCTCCCACGGGATGTCGTTCAATAACGATGTGAAGACACTCAAGCTGGATTCGATTCGCAGGGCCAATCGCGTTGTTCAATTGGAGGCTTCGGAGGAGTACCGGAGTAACTTCTCCCTGACCACTATTGATAGTGCTGGAGGGAAAGGGCAGCGCATATGTCTGCCCGGCGCCCATAGCGATGTGGGTGGAGGCTACCGCTCTGGCCCCGAGGCTCAGGTCGTCTATCGAGGGCATCAGCGGGACCGCCACATCGATCGTGACTGGCTTCTGGCGCAAGGTTGGTACCGCCCAGAGGAACTTAGGCTACCCACTTCCCGCAATACGTTGAGCCACGTTATTCATGCCGAGCGAGAACTGGTGAAAACCAGCTATAGCAAAATCCCGTTGGAGCTGATGGCGGAGTTTATTCAGGATGAGGGGGTGAGTATGAATGAGCAGAAATTCCCGGAGCTCGTTGATTTGAGCGAAGAGTCCGACGAGTTGCAGGAACTGCAGGGTCGCATACAGGCCTATGTGGCATCGGGTAATGAATCCAGGCCAGAACACTGGCAGGGTCGTGACCCCTTGCTTCGTATTATTCGCCATCAGTACCTGCATCTTTCTGCGCATTATTCGAGTGTGGGTATGGCGCCCAGACTTCACGAGGGCCAACGTAGGCGAAAATACCATGAAGGTTAAAGCCCGGCGCCGATACACTCTGTTATCGGCACTGTTACTGTTACTCGGTTGTGAGGATTCTATGACCAAAGCGGATTGGCTGGCGTCGGAGTCGGCGCCCAATGATTACCCGATGGAGGTGATTTCCGGAACTTTTCTGTATCCAGGCGACGATCATGGGCTTTACGTCCCCGACGGTAAAACAGTCCATCACGGCTGGGGATATCCCGTTTCCACCCATGTGGTAGGGCCGGATCAAAAGCCATTACCGGATAGGTTGCGGATTACCTATTATTCGTACTTGGAAGATCAGTTCTATCGGGGCGAATTTGAACTGCCCTATGAGAGCATTGTGCAGATGGTTAATGAGGGCTATCCAAATCATAAGACGCCTCCAGCAACTATGTACTATGACGAACTGACCGTCGGCATGGCTCCCGGAGGCAGCGTCGCGGTTTGGCTGGTCGGTATTGGCAAAACCACAGAAATATTTTTTGGGAAAGCTGAGCCCATTGATTACGATTGGAAGAAATACTGGTCTGACGCTTTTATGAGCGATCATCCAAAGCCGAGAGAGCAGTACGTCGAGAAGGCGCTTGAGCTTTACCTGACACCCGAGCAGCGAAAACGCCTCGAAACCGAAGGCATACCCTTCGACAAATGGGAGCGAATGCGCACCCACTACCATTGGCAGCCCGAGTTCTTCCGTATGGCGGGGCCGGATTCTCCGGGAACGATCAATTACCTCAACGGCGAGCTCTATCACTTACGCTACCCCCTCACCGAGGAAGACGCCGCCAAGCCCAGGCCCTTACCCAAGCGCATGAGTTTCCACAGCGGCAAGTATCTTTTCATCATCCATTTCGATGAGGACGAGATGTTGAGCGTGTTCGAAAAGATGGCGGAAGGTGATAACCCCCTCTATCTGGATATCGCGCCGGGAATCCCCCGGTCAGAAACCGCCATCCGGGTGAGAAACCGGGACGATGAGCATATCGACCTTGAGAGGTTTACCGTGGAGGAGATCAATTAGCCCCACATCGAGCCATCGGACGTGGACCGTTGCCCGAAACACCATACGGCGGATGCGCCTTCGGCTTATCCGCCCTACGCGAGTTGGGGACGGCGAGTGCGTTGCGGATAGGAGTGAGGCTTGAGTAGGGCGGATCGGTCCGACGCATCGGAGCGTAGCGCATCCGCCGTAGCCCAACGATGATGACTGTTCCTACAGGCTTTGCTGAGCTGTATCTTGGAGGCGGATCACAAGAAAGAAGTGGTACCAGAGGCCGGACTCGAACCGGCACACCCTCTCGGGCGGGGGATTTTGAATCCCCTGCGTCTACCAATTTCGCCACTCTGGCACTGTATAAGCCGCTATGTGCTTTAGTGCGGGTTTCAGGTCTTTACCAGCGCGTTGCGCTGGCCCTGCGGTCGCTCTCGGGCTCCTGCCCTTCGCGACATTTGTGCATCCTGCACGGCATCTACCAATTTCGCCACTCTGGCACAGGTTTACTGCGTTGCGGGGCGGGATTATAGCAGCGTGCGGGGGTTCGTCAACCAAGGATTTTGGTGGTGGTGGGTGTGGGGCTTTGGGTTGCGGCGGATGCGCCTTCGGCTTATCCGCCCTACGGATAGCACAGCAGGTCGCGTAGGGGCCGAGCGCAGCGGTATTAATAAGCCCGCATCCGCCGTAAAACCCCGCGATCTGGTGGTCATTTTCGGGGTTTTCCGGTACCCTTGCGGGCTTTTGAACCTGCCTGAATATACGTCTTATGCGCCGCCAGGATTTTTACTACGATCTGCCCGAATCCCTGATTGCCCGTGAACCGGCTGCCGAGCGACGCGGGAGTCGCTTGCTGGGGCTGGATGGCCCGACCGGGAAGGTGACCCACGGTCAATTCCCGGACCTGCTGGAGCAGGTGCGCCCCGGGGATCTGATGGTGTTCAACGATACCAAGGTGATTCCCGCCCGCCTGTTCGGGATGAAAGACACCGGTGGCAAGGTTGAGATTCTGGTGGAGCGCCTGCTGACCGATGCGCGGGTGCTGGCCCACACCCGGGCGAGCAAGTCCCCCAAGATTGGTAGTCTGATCGTGCTGGAAGACGGCACCCGCCTGGCGGTGACCGGGCGGCGCGACGACCTGTTCGAGCTGAACTTCCCGCCAGAGGAAACCTCGCTGTCGGTATTGGAGCGCCTGGGGCATATGCCGCTGCCGCCCTATATCGACCGGGAAGATGAGGAACTGGATCGGGAGCGTTATCAGACGGTGTACGGTCGCAAGGCCGGCGCTGTCGCCGCGCCTACCGCCGGCCTGCACTTTGATGATGACCTGCTGGCCCAGTTGCAGGCCAAAGGCGTCAATCTGGCCTTTGTCACCCTGCATGTGGGTGCGGGCACGTTTCAGCCGGTGCGGGTGGACAATATTGCCGAGCATAAAATGCACAGCGAGGTCATGGACCTGAATGAGCAGGTGGCCGAGCAGGTGCGCGCCACCCGCGCGACCGGCGGTCGAGTGATTGCCGTGGGCACCACCAGCGTGCGCTGCCTGGAAACCGCCGCCGCTCGTGCCGAACCGGGACAGGGCATGGCCGCCTACCAGGGCGAGACCGATATCTTCATTACCCCCGGCTTTGAATTCAGAGCGGTGGATGCGTTGCTGACCAACTTCCACCTGCCCGAGTCCACGCTGATGATGCTGGTGTCCGCCTTTGCGGGTTACCGACACATCATGGACGCCTATCGAGAAGCCGTGGCTCAGGAATACCGCTTTTTCAGTTACGGCGATGCCATGTTTATCACCCGCAACCCGGACGCTCCGCGCGATCTCCCGGGTAGTCCTTCCGAGGGATAAAAGATGTCTTCCTTTATGCAGTTTGAACTGGACCGGGAAGACGGCCTGGCCCGACGCGGCCGCCTGAAGTTCCCCCGGGGCGTGGTGGAAACCCCGGCTTTTATGCCCGTGGGCACCTACGGCACGGTCAAGGGCATGTTGCCTCGGGATATTGAGGCCATTGGCGCTCAGATAATCCTGGGAAACACCTTTCACCTGATGCTGCGTCCGGGCACCGAGGTGGTCAAGGCCCACGGCGATCTGCACGATTTTATGCAGTGGTCCGGCCCGATTCTGACCGACTCCGGTGGCTTTCAGGTGTTCAGCCTGGGGGATATCCGCAAAATCACCGAAGAGGGCGTGTCGTTCCGCTCGCCCATTGATGGCAGCCCGGTATTTCTCGGCCCTGAGGAGGCCATGCAGGTCCAGCGGGATCTGGGGTCGGACATTGTGATGATCTTCGATGAGTGCACCCCGTACCCGGCCACGGAGGATGAGGCGCGCAAGTCCATGGAGCTGTCCCTGCGCTGGGCCAAGCGCTCCAAGGATGCCCACGGTGACAATCCGTCCGCGCTGTTCGGCATTGTGCAGGGGGGCATGTATGAGTCCCTGCGCCGGGAATCATTGGCGGGGCTGGAGGAAATCGGCTTTGACGGCTACGCCATCGGCGGCCTGTCGGTGGGCGAGCCCAAAGAAGATATGGTGCGCGTACTGTCGGCCCTGACGCCCCATATGCCCAAAGACAAGCCCCGCTATCTGATGGGCGTGGGCAAGCCGGAGGATCTGGTGGAGGGCGTGCGCCGAGGCGTGGATATGTTCGACTGCGTGATGCCCACCCGCAACGCCCGCAATGGCCACCTGTTCACCCATGAGGGGGTGATCAAGATCCGCAATGCCAAACATCGCCACGATACCGGCTCCCTCGATCCCAAATGTGACTGCTACACCTGCCAGAACTTCAGCCGCGCTTACCTGCATCACCTGGACAAGTGTGGTGAGATCCTCGGCGCTCAGCTGCAGACCATCCACAACCTGCGCTACTACCAGCTGGTGATGGCCGGGCTGAGGGAGGCCATTGCCGCCGGCGAGTTGGAGGCTTTCGTGGCCGACTTCTATCGGGCCCTCGGTAAGGACGTGCCGCCGCTGACGCCATAAATCACCGGGCGGGGTGCGGCTGCGCCCCGTTCATTACCCTACTTTCATTGTTGTCTTGGGGGAAATCGGTATAATCCGGGCCTTCATCCGTATCCGATACCGTCGAATAAGCCACGGAACCGTTTATGCATAACCGCTACCCGCTCTGGAAATACCTCTTGATTCTGGGGGTTGTTACCCTGGGATTCATTTACGCGCTGCCCAACCTCTATGCGCCCGACCCCGCCGTACAGATTTCCGGTCAATCCGGGGCGACCACCATGGATGCTTCCACGGTGGAGCAGGTAGAACGGCAACTTCAGTCACAGGGCATTGAATATGTCGGCGTAGAGCTGGGCGAAAATGCCGTTCTGGTGCGCCTGGCCAGTGAAGATGAGCAGATGACCGCCCGCCGCACCCTGCAGGAATCTCTGGGTGGTGATTTTGTGGTCGCTCTGAATCAGGCGCCGACCACACCGGATTGGCTGGTGTCTCTGGGCGGTGCCCCCATGCGCCTGGGTCTGGACCTCTCCGGTGGTGTGCACTTCCTGCTGGAAGTCGATACCGCCTCGGCCATTGAAACCCGTCAGGAAATCACTGCCGACGAAATGAAGGGCACGCTGCGCGAAGAGCGTATCCGCTACAACGCGCTGGAGGTTGAAGACGACCAGAGCATTCTGGCGCGCTTCCGTTCGGCCGAGCTGCGGGACCAGGCGCTCGCCCTGATGGAAGATGAATACGACACGCTGGTATTCCAGACCGAAGATGCCGGGGAAGAGGACTTCCGCTTTACCGCGCAGTTGAGCGAAACGGCGATTTCTGAAATTGAAGACTACGCCCTCGGCCAGAACCTGGTGACCCTGCGCAACCGGGTGAATGAGTTGGGTGTGTCCGAGCCGGTCGTGCAGCGTCAGGGCGGTAACCGGATTATCGTGCAGCTTCCGGGGGTTCAGGACACCGCCGAAGCCAAGCGGGTGATCGGCAAAACCGCCAACCTGGAATTCCGCCTGGAGGCCGGCCCGGATACGCTGGTATCCATGAAAGAAGAGTTCCCTTACCGCAGTGAAGCGGACAAGCAGCGCTTTGGCGGTGCTGAGCTGGAACGTCAGATCATTCTGACCGGTGACCATGTGGCCAACGCCACCAGTAGCTTCGATGCAGAAACCAATATGCCCCAGGTGAACATTACCCTGGACGGCCTGGGCGGTACCAAAATGCACCGCGCGACCCGGGATAATGTCGGACGGCGCATGGGCGTACTGTTCATTGAACACAAAACCCGCACTGAATATGCCACCAATGAGGCGGGCGAAACCGTCGAGGTGCGGGAGAACTACGTCGAGCGGGAAATCATCAGTCTGGCGACCATTCAGAGTGCGCTGGGCAAGCAGTTCCGGATTACCGGTCTGGAGTCCCCGGCGGAAGCCTCCGAACTGGCGCTGCTGCTGCGCGCCGGTGCTCTGGCGGCGCCCATGTACTTTGTGGAAGAGCGCACCATTGGACCATCTCTCGGGGCAGAAAACATTCAGACCGGTCTGAACTCGGTCGTGCTCGGGTTGGCGCTGGTGCTGGTCTTTATGCTGATTTACTACCGGGTGTTCGGCATCTTTGCCAACCTGGCCTTGGGGGCCAACATCCTTCTGCTGGTGGCGGTCATGTCCCTGCTGGGCGCCACTCTGACGCTGCCGGGTATTGCCGGTATCGTGCTGACCGTGGGTATGGCGGTGGACGCCAACGTACTGATTTTCTCCCGGATTCGGGAAGAGCTGAAAGAGGGCGCTTCGCCCCAGTCCGCTATTTACAGCGGTTATGAGCGGGCCTTCGTCAGTATTCTGGATGCCAATATCACCACCTTGCTGGTGGCGGTCATTCTGTATGCCATTGGCACCGGTCCGGTACAGGGTTTTGCGGTCACCCTGTCCATCGGTATTCTGACTTCCATGTTTACCGCGATCATGGGCACTCGGGCGCTGGCCAACCTGGTGTACGGCCGCCGTCGCAACCTGAAGAAGATCTGGATCTAAGAGAGCGCCACTATGCTACCGGAATCAAAAGTGATTAATTTTATGGGCTGGCGCAAAACCTGCGCCACCATTTCCATCGTGTTGCTGCTGGCTTCCATCGTCTCTCTGGCGACGCGTGGTCTGGAGTTTGGGTTGGACTTTACTGGCGGTTCCCAGGTCGAGCTGGGCTTCGATCGCCCGGCGGATCTGTCCACCATCCGCTCGGTGCTGGGCGAGCAGGGCCTTGAGAACCCCGTGGCGATTCTGTTCGGCTCGGACTCGGAAGTTCTGATCCGCACCCAGGATGCTCTGAGTGACGGTGTACTGGAGCAGTTGGAAGAGAGGCTCGCGTCCCTGTCCGACAGTGCGACCATTGCCGATGTGCGCAACGCCGCCAGCGACCAGACCCAGTTCTCCGAAGTGCTGGTGTTCAATGGCGTCAGTGAGTCAGCGCTGCGCTCGGCGGACCTGTTTGACCCGCGCTACTACGGTCGCACACAGATCGCGACCGAGGGTGAGGCCGTCACCGTTGCCGTTGAAAACGCTCTGGACAATGTCTATTCCCAATTTCTGATTGACGCGCTGGAAGAGGCGACCGGAGCGAGCATCAATCTGCGGCGCAGCGAGTTTGTCGGTCCGCAGGTGGGTGAAGAGCTGCGCGATCAGGGCGGGCTGGGCATGTTGTTCGCCTTGGCCGTGGTGATGATCTACGTGGCGATCCGCTTCCAGTACAAATTCTCCATCGGCGCGGTTCTGGCCCTGGTTCACGATGTGATTATTGTTCTGGGTGTGTTCTCGGTCCTGCGCCTGGATTTCGATCTGACGGTGCTGGCCGCAGTACTGGCGGTGATCGGTTATTCACTGAACGATACCATCGTTGTGTTTGACCGGGTGCGGGAAAACTTCCGCAAAATGCGTCGGGGCACCACCAACGAGGTGATCAATACCTCCTTGACCCAGACGCTGGAGCGGACCCTGCTGACCTCCTTGACTACCTTGTTGGTGTTGCTGGTGTTGTACTTCTTCGGTGGCGAGTTGATCAGTGGCTTTGCATTTGCGCTGATTGTCGGTGTGCTGGTCGGTACCTACTCGTCGGTTTATGTCTCGGCCAACATTCTGTCGGCAATGCACCTGACCAAAGAAGACCTCATGCCACCGCCGAAAGAGGGCGAGGAGCAGGAAGAGTTGGCTCCCTGAGCCTCGTGAACCGCTGAAAAAGTGCGGATACCAGTGGTGAGGGTATCCGCCCGATCGATGAGCAGAGCTTATGTCGAAAGGCATCACCATCAGCGATGAAGAATTGAGCCAGGCAAACAGCGACGAGCTGCGCGACCTGGTGGCACGCTATCGCCGGATTTTCAACGGTAGCGGCTACGGCTTCTGGGAGTGGGACCTCACCTCCAACCGCATTGACTGGTCCGGCGGTTTCTGGGAATCGCTGGGGTTCAATGACGAAGATAAAATCCGCATCAGCGACGCCACAGCGCTGCCGGATTACATCCACCCCGACGATCGGGACCACATGCTCGAAGCCGTGCGCGAACACCTGCGCAGCGGCGAACCTCTCAACACCGCCTACCGGATCCTCACCAACCGAGGCAACTACGTCTGGACCCAGGCCCGAGCGAACTCCATTCGCGACAAGTACGGCCGAGTCATGTACATCTCCGGGGTCAACTTTGACATCACCGAGCTGAAAAATGTCGAAGCGGCCCTGCGTGAAAGTGAGGCGCGTCAGGCTCGCATCATCCAGGCGTCCAATGACGGCATCTGGGAGTGGTACGCAGACCGCAAGGGTTTCCATTTTTCCAACCGTTGCTGGGAGCACGCCGGCTACGACGAGAAAGACGATGTGGTGATCCGGGGCCAGAACCGCCTGTCGGTCTGGCGCTCTCACATTCACCCGCAAGACCTGCCCAAGTTTGATCAGACCCTGGCCGATCACATGGCCGGGCGGGCACCGTTTGATATTGAGTACCGAATTTTCGGCAAAGACGGCGACATCCGCTGGATTCGCGCCCGAGGGCGAGCCAGTTTTGACACCGAAGGCAATCCGGTGCGTATGTCCGGCACCAATATGGATATCACCGACATCAAGCGCGCTGAAGAGCGGGTGGTGCAGGCCAAAGACGCGGCGGAAAAAGCCAATCAGGCCAAGTCCGACTTCCTCTCCAGCATGAGTCACGAGCTGCGCACGCCGCTCAATGCCATTCTGGGGTATGCGCAGCTGTTTCAGTATGACGACAACCTCACCGACAGTCAGATGGATAACGCCCGGGAAATCCGCAAGGCGGGCGAGCATCTGCTGCAACTGATCAATGATGTGTTGGATCTGGCCAAGATCGAGTCCGGCCGAATGACTTTCTCCTTGGAGCCGGTGTTGGTGTCCCGGGTCGTCGCCGAGTGCTTTACGCTGATTCAACCCCAGGCCGACGCCGGTGGCATCAAGCTAAGCGCGGACCTGAAGCGCCTTGAGAGCACTTACGTGGTGGCCGACAACACCCGTCTGAAGCAGGCGTTGCTCAATCTGGTCAGCAATGCGGTGAAATACAATCAGGTCGGTGGTGAAGTGGCAGTCAGTTTGTCGGAGCGGGACGATAACCGCCTGCGCATCACGGTTCGCGATACCGGCCAGGGTATACCGGCCAGCCGTCAGCACGAAGTGTTTCAGCCCTTCAATCGCCTCAACGCGGAGTACTCAAAAGTCGAGGGGTCTGGTGTCGGGCTGGTGATTACCAAGCAGTTGGTCGAGATGATGGGCGGTAAGCTGTCCTTCGAGAGTACCGAAGGGGTGGGCACCGAGTTCTGGGTGGATCTGCCTCTGTCCACGGAGTGGAATCAGGACCTGGTGGTCAACCGCCGCGAGCATGACCCGAAGGCGGATGAGGAGCCGGAAGCGTTGGTGCTTGAAGAGCCTCGGACCATTCTGTACGTGGAGGACAACCCGTCCAATATCCGCCTGATGCAACAGATTCTGAGTCGCTACCCGATGTTGACGCTGGAAGTGGCCGAAGAGGCGTTCCTCGGGATTTACAAGGCTCGCAGTGAGCGGCCGGACGTGATCATTCTGGATATCAATCTGCCGGGGATGGATGGCTACGAGGCGTTGTCGGTGTTAAAGCGTGACCCCGTGACCGCGGATATTCCGGTGGTGGGGCTGTCGGCCAACGCCATGGCCTACGATGTGGAGCGGGGCCGCAAGGCGGGGTTCTTTGATTATCTGACCAAGCCGGTGGAAATCAATCACCTGGTTCGGACGCTCAAGAAGCTTTTGGCTTAGGTAACGCCAGGTGACGGCGGATGCGCGCTTATCCGCCCTACGGTCGGTTGTGTAGGGCGGATAAGCGCAAAGCGCGCATCCGCCGTTACCAATACCGACCGCATCCACCAGCCTTTTACCTCAAACGTGCCCCAAATGCTTCTGTACCACCTGCAACACCGGCTTGAACACCTTCGGTGTACCACACACGATGTGGCCGGTATCCATATACGAGGTGCCGCCGCGGAAGTCGCTGATCAAGCCGCCGGCCTCTTTCACCAGCAGCACACCCGCCGCGAAATCCCACTCGTTCAGATGCATTTCCCAGAAGGCGTCGTAGCGTCCTGCGGCCACATAGGCCAGATCGAGCGCCGCTGAGCCCGCACGGCGAATGCCGGCGGTCTGGCCTGCGAGTTCACTGATGCAGGCGAGAAAAGGTTGGATTTTGGCCAGGGCCGGGCCATCGAACGGGATGCCGGTACCCAGCAGGGCACCTTCCAGGCCGCGACGGGTGGATACCCGGATGCGACGGCCGTTGAGTGACGCGCCGCGGCCGCGGCTGGCGGTAAATTCTTCGCGCTTGACGGGGTCGAGTACCACGGCGTGCTCAACCTGTCCTTTGTAAAAGCAGGCAATGGAGACTGAAAAATGGGGCATGCCATGCACGAAATTGGTGGTGCCGTCGATCGGATCGATCACCCAGACATAGTCCGGGTTCTTGCCCTGGGTGGTCCCGCTTTCTTCACCGCGGAAACTGTGGTCCGGGTAGGCCTTGCGCAACACCTGAATGATCGCCTGTTCGGCTCCCCGATCCACTTCGGTGACGAAGTCGTTGGGGCTTTTGTTTTCAACCTTGATGGTGTCCGGGCGTTCGTAGGCGCGTTCAATCAGTTCTGCCGCCTTGCGCGCCGCGCGCAAAGCCATCGTCAACATGGGTTCCATAGGGCAATCAGTCTTTTCGTGAAAAATGGGAAAGAACGGGGCGAGGGCGGGCCTCGCGAAGGCCGCACAGTATAACGGCAAGCGCGCCGGCTCGCCAGCGCCATGGTGCAATTGTCCCATCTTGGCCGGGGCGGGCCGCCGTGAACCCGGGCCGGGTGGTTCATGATAGAATGCGCGGCCTTTAGGGGCCCCGCGCCCACGCAATCGCTATCGATCAAGAGACCGTTATGACCGCCAACCCTTTTGACAATATCCGCATCGTTCTGGTGAATACCTCTCATCCGGGCAACATCGGTGGTGCCGCCCGGGCCATGAAGAATATGGGGCTGTCCCGCCTCTATCTGGTGGAGCCCAAGGAGTTTCCCTCGGAAAAGGCCGTCTGGCGGGCCGCCGGGGCACTGGATGTGCTGGATAAAGCCGTGGTGGTGGAAACGCTGGATGAGGCCATTGAGGGCTGTGGCCTGGTGGTCGGCACCAGTGCCCGCGAACGCCGGATTCCCTGGCCGCTGGTGGACCCACGCCAGTGCGGCGAGCGGTGCTGGCAGGAGGCGGGCGAGCACGAGGTGGCACTGCTGTTTGGGCGCGAGGACCGGGGTCTGACCAACGAGGAGCTGCACAAGTGCCAGTACCATGTGCATATTCCCGCCAACCCGGAATACAGCTCCCTGAATCTGGCCACCGCCGTGCAGGTGCTCTGCTACGAGCTGCGTATGGCCCACCTCTCGCAGCAAGAGGGCGGCCCGTTGGGCAAAACCGAATGGGATATGCCCCCCGCTAAAAGCGAGGCTTTAGAGCGGTATTTCGAGCACCTTCAGCAGACGCTGGAAACCCTGGATTTCCTCAACCCGGATAACCCCCGCCAGACCATGACCCGGCTGCGCCGCCTGTACCACCGCATCCGCCCGGATGAGATGGAGCTGAGCATTCTGCGCGGCGTGCTGACGGCCACGCAAAACTACATTTACCACACGGATAAACGCCTGAAATCCCTTGAGGCGGCGCCGGAGAACGAAAAGCCCTTGGATAATGGCGAATAGTTGAGTAAAATACTTGGTTATAGACGGGTGGGTTTCCGACAGCTCGGTATCCACTTTCCACCAAGGCTAGAGGCGACAATCCGGGCATGAGACTGACTACCAAAGGTCGATACGCGGTCACCGCGATGCTGGACCTGGCCCTGCACAGTGAGCAGGGGCCAGTGAGCCTTGCGGATATCTCCAATCGCCAGGGTATATCCCTGTCCTATCTGGAACAGCTGTTTGCCAAGCTGCGCCGGCAGAAGCTGGTGAGCAGTGTTCGCGGCCCCGGCGGCGGTTACCGCTTGGCGGAGCGCCTTGAAGCCATTTCGGTGGCGCAAGTGGTGGACGCGGTCAGTGAGTCCCTCGATGCCACCCGCTGTGAGGGCAAAGGGGACTGCCAAAACGGCAAAGTATGCCTGACGCACCACCTCTGGGAAGATCTCAGTGCCCAAATTCATCAGTTTTTAAGTGATATCAGCCTGGCGGATCTGGTCGAACGGCGCGACATTCAAGCGGTTCGGGCCCGTCAGGACCACCAACAGCAGCTCTCGGCTGAGCAGATTCTGTGCAGCCAGCTGTAGACGCCGTTCCGGTATCGTCTAGCAACGAGGTTTGAGTAATCGATGACGTTGAGCGCTCCACGTCAGCCCATTTATCTGGACTATGCCGCCACCACGCCGGTCGACCCGGCGGTGGCCGAGCAGATGGCGGCCTGCCTGACGCGGGAGGGCAATTTTGCCAACCCGGCCTCGCGCTCCCATCTGTATGGATGGCAGGCGGAAGAAGCGGTGGAGAATGCCCGTCAACAGGTGGCGGACCTGATCGGCGCGGATAACCGCGAAATTGTCTGGACCAGCGGCGCCACCGAGGCGGATAACCTGGCGCTAAAAGGCGTCTGGGAAGCGCGCCGCCGGGCGGGCTTGCCCGCAGGCCACCTGATTGTCTCCGCGATTGAACACAAGGCGGTGCTTGATCCTGCTCACTGGTTGGCGGAGCAGGGCGTTGAGGTCACTTATCTGTCCCCCAATACCAGCGGACGGATTGAGCCGGAAGTGGTACGCGCCGCGCTGCGGGACGATACGTTTCTGGTCAGCGTGATGCATGTGAACAACGAGCTTGGCAGCGTCAACGATATTGCCGGGATCGGCGCCATTTGCCGGGAGCAGGACATCCTGTTTCACGTTGATGCAGCCCAGAGTGGCGGGCGGCTGGCGTTGAATGTGGCGGAACAGAACGTGGACCTGATGTCCCTCTCGGCGCACAAAATGTACGGCCCGAAAGGCATTGGTGCTTTGTATGTTCGCCGTGATCCGGGGGTGAAAATCAGCGCCCAGATTCACGGCGGTGGTCACGAGCGGGGCATGCGCTCCGGCACCTTGCCCACCCATCAGTGTGTGGGCATGGGGGCGGCGGCCCAGTTGGCCGCTGATCGCCTGGCGGAAGATCCGCCGCGTATTGCCGCCTTGCGGGATGAGTTGTGGCAGGGCATTGCCGATCTGCCGGGCATCCAGTTGAACACGGACCTGGCTCACACGGCCTGCGGTCACCTCAATATTGCGTTCGGCGGTTGCGATGGTGAAATGCTACTGCTGTCGCTGCGCCAACTCGCGGTGGCGACCGGCTCGGCCTGCACCTCGGCGAGTCTGGAGCCGAGCTATGTGCTCAAGGCGATTGGCCTGAGTAACGATCTGGCCCAGGCCTCTTTGCGTATCAGTCTGGGGCGCCTGACCACCGAGGACGAGGTGCAGTTCGCGATCCAGCACATTCGCGACGTGGTGCCAAAGCTGCAACGTAAGGCCAGCGCCTAAATAGGCGGACGTCGGATTACGGCCTGCGGCCTAATCCGACCTACGAGAGGGTGAACACCAGCACCGAACAAAACAAGTAGGTTGGATTAGCAAAGCGTAATCCGACTTAACGCAAGGGATGCGGAAACAGGGCACCAAAGTACCCGTAGGTCGGATTAGCGAAGCGTAATCCGACAGAACAACGCGAACAATCGCGGAATCGAACAACCGAATTTTAGCTAACTCACTCCGAATGCGGAGACAGAGGTGAAGTGATGGCAGAGCAAGAAGTTGAAAAACTGATCAAGCGCGAGTACGCCGCCGGCTTCCATACCCAGATCGATACGGATACCTTGCCGCCCGGTCTGAATGAAGACGTCGTCCGGTTTATCTCCGCGAAAAAAGGTGAGCCCGAGTGGATGCTCGACTGGCGCCTGCAGGCCTTCCGTGCCTGGGAGCAGATGGAAGAGCCCAATTGGGCCCACGTACATTACCCCAAGGTCGACTTCCAGGCGCTGTCGTACTTCTCCCAGCCCAAGAGTATGGAAGATCGGCCCAAGAGCCTGGATGAGGTCGATCCCGAGCTGTTGCGCACCTACGAAAAGCTGGGCATCCCGGTCCACGAGCAGGAGATGCTGGCGGGCGTGGCGGTAGACATGGTGTTTGACTCCGTGTCTGTGGTGACCACCTTCCGTGAAAAGCTCAAAGAAGCGGGTGTGATTTTCTGCTCGATCAGTGAGGCGGTACACGAGTACCCAGAGCTGATCAAAAAGTATCTCGGTACGGTAGTGCCCCAGAAAGACAACTACTATGCCGCGCTCAACTCGGCGGTTTTCTCTGATGGTTCGTTTGTGTACATCCCCAAGGGCGTACGCTGTCCGATGGAGCTGTCCACCTACTTCCGGATCAACGAGCAGAATACCGGCCAGTTCGAGCGCACGCTGATCGTCGCCGAAGAAGGCGCTTATGTCAGCTACCTGGAAGGCTGCACCGC